>JAEUMU010000226.1 GCA_016791325.1 Hyphomonadaceae bacterium | reverse complement strand
GGCGAACGGATTTTAAGTCCGCTGCGTCTACCGGTTTCGCCACGCTCGCGCCGCGCCCGATATGCGCGGATCAGGTTGGTTCGTCCACCACTTCTGGCTCGCCGCCTTTGGCGCGGATCAGAGCCTTCAGGCCTTCGCCCGCCTGCGCCAGCGCCGCCTCATCGGCCGCGCGCGCCACGAGATGGACGCCGAAATCGCCCGGCGCGAACCAGGGGTAAGAGCCGAACGAAACACCCTCGGCGCCGGCCTCGAGCGCCGCCAGCCCCTCGGCGATATCGCCTTCACGTATGCCTTTGCCGCGCACCGTGATCGCACGCACCACCGCTCCGCCTTCAATGCGCCAACCCACATCCTCCAGCATGCCGCGAGCGATGGAAGGCACGCCCGCCAGCACGAACACGTTGCCCATCTGGAAGCCCGGCGCGCGCGAAACGGGGTTGGCGATCAAGGATGCGCCATCAGGAATGCGCGCCATGCGCAGGCGCGCCTCGTTCAACCCGCCCGGCCCCTTATAATGCGCCTCCAGGATGGCGCGCGCATCGTCGCGCACGCCGATCGGCGCGCCAAACGCAGCCGCCACCGCATCGGCGGTGTTGTCGTCGTGGGTGGGGCCGATGCCGCCGGTCGTAAACACGTAATCGTATTTCACCCGCAGCGCGTTCACCGCCGCCACGATCTCCTCGTGCACATCCGCGACGACACGCGCCTCCGCCAGCTGCACGCCCAGCGGCGCCAGGAATTTGGCGATGGCGCGCAGGTTCACATCCTGCGTGCGGCCTGAAAGCAATTCATCGCCAATCAGCAGCACCGCTGCCTGCACACGCCGGTCGGTCATCGCCCAATCATAGCAGAGTTCCACGGCGGATGCGGCTTTTCGGGCGCCAAAACCACGCGACACGAACGCCCGCCCCCTAAACGGCGCGCACATGAGCGTCATCGGGGCTAAACCCCGATCGTTGTTTGCTGAGCACCCAGCGCGCGAAGCGCGCCGTGGCGCGCCTACTTAATCTTGCCCTCGACGAACTCGACGTGCTTGCGCGCGATCGGGTCGTACTTCTTGAACTTGAGCTTCTCGGTCTTGGTGCGCGGGTTCTTCTTCGTCACGTAGAAAAAGCCCGTGTCCGCCGTCGAGTTCAGGCGAATTTTGATGACGGTCGGCTTAGCCATGGGAAGGGGCCCAGAGTGCTCAGGTGTTCAGGAAGCCGCGGAAAATACGGGCCCGCGCCCCAAAGTCAATGCCGAAGGCGCGAAATGCGGCGCACGCCATGTTGGCGGCCGGCCGGCCACGCTTCCCCTAGCCCAGGCGCACCATACGGTGGCCGCCGCGGCTAAACCTCAGGAAAGGCGGCTTCAAAGCCTCGCCAGCCAGCCGAAGCCGCACCTCCCGCAGCACGAAGCGCGTAATCGAGGGCAAATCCAGCCGCTCGGCCTCTTCCAGCGGGAACCAGCGGATGTGCAGTAACTCCTCGCCCCCCACTGCGCGGTCGTCCACCAGGGCCTCTTCAGCCTCGGCCATGAAGAAGCGCGCGTCGAAGCGGCGGGTGCGATAAGGCGGGGTGATGGCGCGGGCCACAAACGCCAGCCGATGCAGCTCCGGCCCCCCTTCGCCCCGCAAGGTCAGGCCCACCTCCTCCTTGGTTTCCCGCGCGGCCGCCAGCGCGAAGGCGCGGGGCGGACGGCGCACCGTCGAGCCCTGGCGCAGCATGGCCTCAGTCTCGGCGTTGAGTTCGGTCGCCGCCGGCAGCCGCGCGTCGCCTGGATCCACTCTGCCGCCCGGAAACACCCATTTGTCGGGCATGAACACGTGGCCCTTCGCGCGCTGGCCCATCATCACCTCCCGGCCGCCGCGCACCAAAATCAGGGTCGCGGCGTCACGCGGGCGGGTGGGCTTGGGCAGGTCGCCATCGGGGGGATCGAACGGCGTCGTCTCGCTCGGATCCGGCATGTAGTCGTTGGCGCTCATGCGCCCTCCTCTAGCACGGCGCGCCGTGCGCCTTGGAACCGGAACCGCACGCGCCTATCGTCGCCCCCAAAATGGGAGGAGCAAGATGGCGCAGCGTAAACCGGGGGCCGGTCAAACCGCCCTCGTCACAGGCGCCTCCGCCGGCATCGGCGCCGACCTCGCCGAATGCTTCGCCGTCGATGGCTACGATCTTATCCTCACAGCCCGCAGCGCCGAGGCGCTGCAGCACGTCGCCCAGCGGCTGGCGCAGACTTACAGCGTGAATACAAACGCCATCGCCCAGGATCTCGGCGCGCATGGCGGCGGCGCGGCGCTCGCAGCGGAAATCGCTAAACGCGGCCTCAATGTCGATGTCGTCGTCAACAATGCCGGCTACGGGCATGCCGGCGCGTTGACAGCATCCGATCTGGAAACCCAGCTCGGCATGATTGATCTCAACGTGCGCGCGCTGGTGGAACTCACCTATCTCTATTGGGACCGCATGCTGGCGAACAAGCGCGGCGGCGTGCTCAATGTAGCGTCCACCGCCGCGTTTCAGCCCGGGCCCTTGATGGCCAATTATTACGCCTCGAAAGCCTATGTGCTCTCCTTCTCCGAAGCCATGTGGGAAGAAGCGCGCGGCACGGGCGTACACGTCACGTGTCTTTGCCCCGGCCCTACCGCCTCCAAGTTCCGCGAACGCGCCGGCACCGGCCGTACCCGCTTGGGCAAACGCAGCAAGGTGATGGCGTCAATGCCGGTGGCGCGCGCAGGCTACCGGGCGTTCAAACGCAATCGCCGCGTCATCGTGACAGGCGCACAGAACGCTTTGCAGGCCGCGCTTGTGAAGTATATCCCGCGCGAGCGCCTGCTACGCATCGTCCGCAATGTCCAATCGCCAGCTTGAAAGCCGCCCATGAGCCTCAACGGAACGTACGACGATAACAACATCTTCGCGAAAATCCTCCGCGGCGAAGCGGCGGCGGTGAAGGTGTTTGAGAACGAGGACGTGCTCGCTTTCATGGATTTGTTCCCGCAGGCGCGCGGCCATCTCCTGGTGGTGCCGAAGAAGGTGCGCGCGCGGAATTTTCTCGACCTGCCGGCCGCGCATGTCGAGCCGCTGATGGCGCACGTGCATAAGCTTGCGATCGCGGTGGAGAAGGCGCTGAAGCCGGATGGCTTGACTGTGGTGCAGTTCAACGGCGCGCCCGCGGGCCAAACCGTGTTTCACCTGCACTTCCACATCATTCCGCGCTACGAAGGCGTCGCATTGGCCGGCCACGGTCACGCCAACCGCGCCGACATCCCAGAACTACAGAAGATCGCCGCCGAAATCGCTGCGGCGCTCTAGCCGCTTCTCATTCGGCGTAGTTTTCAAGATAGCCGCATCCCGTGCAGCGGTAGGTCGCGATTTCACGCGCCGTGCGCCCGCCGAGCCTTACGCCCACCCAAACGCTTTTCTCCGGCGCGCCGCTAATCCATGTGCTCACGCCGCGCGATCCGTACGTGTGATCCAGCACCCAGCCGCGCTCCATCCGCTTGCCGCACTTCGCGCAACTGCTCGCCGCCATCATTCACTCCTTCATCCCCCCGCGCGCGCGAGCGCCGCTTCCAAGCCCGCATCGCGCCCCGCCACCAGCGCATCGGCATGCGCAAGCAGATGCGGCGGCGCGTAGCGCTCGCGCGGGGCGCCGTTCACATGCGCCAACCGCTCCACCGGCAGCTTCAGGACGATGCCGCTATGCGGCAGCGGCAAATCATAAATCGCCCCCAACAGCCCCGCCATGCGCGAGCCAATCACCGGCGCGCCGATCGCATCAAAGCCCATCGCCATGCCTTCGCCCATCGAGCCTGTCCATCGGCCAACCAGCACAACGACACGCCCGCCATACCGCGCCCCGAGCGGGGATACCTCCTCGATCCAAGATCTGCGCACGCCGGTGCGCCGCTGTTCCTCGGGCAGTTCGTGGCGCTGATAGGGCTGCGGCTCGTCTATGAAACAGCCCATCACAGCGCGCGCCACGCTAGAATTCCCACCGCTCGCGGTATCGCGGAGGTCAAGCACCAGGGCCGGCGTATCGGCGGCCTCGCGTATCAAGGCGGGGAAACCGGTGCAGAGCGCATCATCGCCGAGGCTGTCATTGAAGCGCACCTGCGTAACGTCGCCATGGCGGCGCACGCTGACGCCGCCTTCCCCCCGCGCGATCGGCTGTTGGTAGCAATTGGCCAGCGCCAGCGTGCGTCGCCTACGCCCGCGCGTGATTGTAAGCCGCCGCGCTCGGTCCCGCCGCCCTGCCGCCAGCACCCGCGCGCACACGGAAGCCTGCGCACGCGTAAGCGCTGCGGCGGGCGCGCCGATATAGGCGCCGATCGCCTGCGCCATGGGCGCGCCATCCACGCCAACCAGCACATCGCCGGGCGCCAAACCCGCTTCAGCCGCCGGCGTTCCCTGGCGCACATCCTCGATCACGTAACGATCACCGGCGTTAGCCTCGATCCAGAGATCGGCGTAGCTGGGCACAAGCGCGTAAGAGTCGGCGCGCGAAGAATTGAGGATCGCGTGGTGATCGAACAGCGCCGCCAACGCGCGCTCCCCGAAGCCAACGAGCTCGCGCGCGCTCGTCACACGCTGCGCCTCGCTTTCGCGCAGCGTTCGCAGCCGCTGCTCCGGAAAGCCGCGAAGCCGCTCCGGATACGCGTAATTCTCAAAGATGAGATCAATCAGCGCCCGCGCATCTTCCGCGTAGCCTTGATCTTGCTGCGCCAGCGCGGGGGGCGCGAAAGCGGCGGCGCCAAGCACCGCCACCGCCCCGCGCCGGCTTATCGTCATGCCTTCTCCGGCTTCTTGCCGAACGAGAGCAAACCGCGAGACTCCGGCTGATACTGGAACTTGAGCTCATCCTTGGCGGGATCGAGATCAATCTTCACCAGCCCGCCATCCTTGAGCTTGCCGAACAGCAGCTCATCGGCCATCGGCTTCTTCACCTTCTCCTGGATAAGCCGGGCCAGCGGCCGCGCGCCGAAGCTTTCATCATATCCTTTGGCCGCGAGCCAATCCGCCGCGCGATCGGTGATTTCGATCTGCACGTTGCGTTCAGCCAGCTGCGCCTCGAGCTGAATGATGAACTTCTGCACCACGTTGCGGACCACCTCGGGCGGCAGGCCGCCGAAATGGATCACCGCATCGAGGCGGTTGCGGAATTCGGGCGTGAACAGGCGCTTGATCGCCTCTTCGTTCTCTTCGTCCTTCTTGCCGCGGCCGAAGCCGATGCCCTGCTTGGCGGCATCCGCCGCGCCGGCATTGGTGGTCATGATCAGGATCACGTTCCTGAAATCGACCTTCTTACCGTTCGCATCGGTGAGCGAACCATGATCCATCACCTGCAGCAGGATGTTGAACAGGTCTGGGTGCGCCTTCTCGATTTCGTCCAGCAGCAGCACGCAATGCGGATGCTGGTCGACTCCATCCGTCAGCAGCCCGCCTTGATCAAAGCCGACCTACCCTGGAGGCGCGCCGATCAGACGGCTCACCGTGTGGCGCTCCATGTATTCCGACATATCGAACCGCAGCAGCTCGATGCCCATCACGTTGGCGAGCGAACGCGCCACCTCCGTCTTGCCGACGCCAGTGGGGCCGGCGAACAGATACGACCCGATCGGCTTTTGCGGCTCGCGCAGGCCCGCGCGCGCCATCTTGATCGCGGCCGCGAGCTGATCGATGGCGCTATCCTGACCGAACACCACGCGCTTCAAATCCGCCGGAAGCGACGCAAGCATTTCGCTGTCGTTCTTGGAGACGGATTTCGGCGGAATGCGCGCCATGCGCGAGACCACGTCCTCCACCTCGGCGACGTCGATCACCTTCTTCCGCTGATCGGCGGCCAGCAGCATCATCGAAGCGCCGCTCTCGTCGATCACGTCGATCGCCTTATCCGGCAACTTGCGGTCGCCCATGTGGCGCGCGGAGAGCTCCACCGCCGCTTTGATCGCATCGTCGGTGTATTTGACCTTATGGTAATCCTCGAAATACGGCTTCAATCCCATAAGGATCTTGATTGCATCCGGGATCGAAGGCTCGTTCACGTCGATCTTCTGGAAGCGCCGCGCCAGCGCGCGATCCTTCTCGAAATGCTGGCGGTACTCCTTGTAGGTGGTCGAACCCATGCACCGCAGTTGGCCCGATTGCAGCGCGGGCTTGAGCAGATTGGAGGCGTCCATCGCGCCGCCGCTGGTGGCGCCGGCGCCGATCACAGTGTGGATTTCGTCAATGAAGAGGATCGCCTTGGGGTGGTTCTCCAGCTCCTTCATCACGCTTTTGAGGCGCTCTTCAAAATCGCCGCGATAGCGCGTGCCTGCGAGCAGCGCGCCCATGTCGAGCGAAAAGATGGTGGCGTCCGCCAGCACTTCCGGCACCTGCTTTTCATTGATCTTGCGCGCCAAGCCCTCGGCGATGGCGGTTTTGCCGACCCCAGGATCGCCGACCAGCAGCGGATTGTTCTTCTGCCGGCGGCACAAAATCTGGATCGCGCGCAGCACTTCGGCCTCGCGCCCGATCAACGGGTCGATTTTGCCTTCCTTGGCTTTCTTGTTCAGGTTCACGCAGTAAGCGGCCAGCGCCTCGCTGCCCTGCTTCACCACGCGCTCGCCTTCTTCTTCCTGCGCGCCGCGCACCGGGCGCGGCTGGGCGGCGCCCGCGCGCTTGGGCAGGCCGTGCGCGATGAAATTCACCGCATCGTAGCGGGTCATGTCCTGCTCTTGCAGGAAATAGGCGGCGTGGCTTTCGCGCTCGCTGAACAGCGCCACCAGCACGTTGGCGCCTGTCACTTCGCGGCCGCCGCTTGAATCCACATGCAGCATCGCGCGCTGCAGCACGCGCTGGAAGCCGGCGGTCGGGCGCGGCTCTTCGTGCTCGCGATCGGCGACAACCAGGCTGTCCAGCTCGTTTTCCAGGTAGGAGTCCAGATTGTAGCGCAGCTTGTCGAGATCGACCTTGCACGCCTGCAGCACCTGCGCGGCGTCTTCATCGCTGATCAGCGAAAGCAGCAAATGCTCCAGCGTCACGTATTCGTGATTGTGATCGTTGGCGTAAGCGAGCGCTCGGCGAAGCGTCGTTTCCAGCGTGCGGGAGAAAGTCGCCATCCGTTGTTATTCCTTTTCCATCGTGCACTGCAGCGGGTGCTCGTGCCGCCGCGCCAAATCCAGCACCTGGGCGACCTTCGTCTCGGCCACCTCGTAAGTGTACACGCCGCACACGCCGACGCCATGATTATGCACGTGCAGCATGATCGTGGTGGCCTGCTCGCGCGACTTGTTGAAGAAGCGCTCAAGCACGTAGACCACGAATTCCATCGGCGTGTAATCGTCGTTCAGGATCAACACCCGGTAGAGCGATGGCTTCTTGGTGCGGGTGAGGGTTTCGGTTCCGGTGCGGCCTTCGCCGCCCGGCTCCCCGTCGCCATCCTTTTCATCCCACTTACCGCCGCTCATCGACACCTGATGCTCCAAGCAGCCATGCGCCCGAGCGAGCGTGCGACCGACATGGTCAATAATCTATGGATTGGCGCCCGCGATGGAAGCCCTTGCGCCAGCGTCGATTGCACACCAAGGCAAGCTGCATAGAAAACGGGCCCGGTTCATCGAGAACCGGGCCCGTTTCGTTTTTCAGCCCCTCGGGCGGTCCGCCCGAAGCCTGGGGTGCGCTTAGCGCGGGGTCTGGATCAGCTGGCCAACGGCGCTGACGCGCTCGTTGATCGGCTGGAACGTGTCCTTCGTCACGCCGGCGACGAGGTCCGACCACGACGAGAGTTCAGCAACGTAAGCTTCAAACGAAGACTTCGCGTAATCGTTTTGCTTCTCCACGAATTCTTGCACGCTCTTGGAGGTCATCAGCGACTTCGCAGCCGCCATATGATTTTCCATCGCTTGCTTCTGGAACGCCACGGTGCGCGCCGAGAGCGTCTCAAGGCCCTTTTGCGCGGCGGCGGCGGACGCAAGCCAAGCTTCCACGTTCTGCTTGCCGAAAGCGGAAGCTTCCGAAATCGCCGCCAGGCTGCGGTCGATGTTTTCACGGACGGCTTCGCTGGAGGCGGTGGTGACTTGCTCGA
>JAEUMU010000108.1 GCA_016791325.1 Hyphomonadaceae bacterium | reverse complement strand
CGACGCCGAGCGGGCGTTCGCGGCGCGCGCCGCGGAGGTGGGGTGGATACCCGCGTTCCGTGTGTACGCTGCGCCGGACGGGCAATTCGGCAATCTTGACAGCGCGCCCGAGGCGCTGGCGGCGCTGCCGGATGATGGGGTGCGCTCGTTGGCTTGGGCGCCCGCGTTTGCGGGCATCGCGCGGTCGGGGGAGTTCGGTTTCACAACCGGCCCCTTCAGCGTCGATGGCGGCCAAACGATGCGGGGGCAATATTTTACCGTGTGGCGGCGCCAGCCTGACGGCGCCTGGCGTTGGATTTGGGATGGCGGGCCGGGGCCACGGCCCGATACGCAGAGCGCCGACCCAGCCCATGTTCCCCAGCTTGCCCCGGCGGTTGGCGGGGCGGGAAGCGCCGCAGCCGCGGTAGCGGCGGTGGCGGCGCTCGAGCAGGAGGGCCCGGCCGCGCTCAGCCGGCGCCTTGCGACGGATGCGCAGGTTTACCGCCCGCGCACACCGCGCGCAGCCGGCGCGGCGGCGCCTGCCGCCTTCATGCTGCCCGCGCCGGATCTGCGCTTCACCCTGATGCGCACCGAGGCCTCGGCGGCGGGAGACCTCGCCTTCACGCTTGGTGAAGCGCATTGGACAGTGGACGGGCAAGAGCGGCGCGGGGTGTTCGCGCGCATCTGGCAGCACCAGGGGCAGGGGTGGCGTATCGTTTACGACCAGCTGAGCCCCTGGTTGGCGCCACCGCCGAATTGACTTCGCCGGCTGCTTCCGCCAAAAGCCCCGCTTTCCCGCGCGCCGGCTCGTTCCGGCGCCGGATCATGCTGGGCGACGGGCGAACCGCCAGGGCAGTCGCGGCCTCATTGGGAGGCTGCCGGGCCCCGTCACGGAAGAAGGCGCGCATAGCGCATGACGAAGCGTATTCAAGCGAAATACAAGTCGGACCGCCGGTTTGGGCAAAACCTCTGGGGCCGTCCGAAATCTCCGGTCAACAAGCGCCAGTACGGTCCGGGCCAGCACGGCCAGCGCCGCAAGGGCAAGACCTCTGACTTTGGCCTCCAACTCGTGGCCAAGCAGAAGCTGCGCCTCTACTACGGCAACATCACCGAGAAGCAGTTCCGCAAGACCTACGAAGAAGCGGCGCGCCGCAAAGGCAACACGGCCGAAAACCTGATCGGCCTGCTGGAGAGCCGCCTGGACGCGCTGGTCTATCGCGCCAAGTTCGCGCCCACCGTGTTTGCCGCGCGGCAGTTCGTGAACCATGGCCACGTCAAAGTGAACGGCCGCCGCGTGACCATCCCGTCCTATCTGGTGAAGGCCGGCGATCTGATCGAAGTACGCGACAAAGCGAAGTCGATGGCGATCGTGCTGGAGGCGCTGCAGAGCGGCGAACGCGACACGCCAGATTATGTCGAGGTCGATCCCAAGGCGATGGCGGCGCGGTTCGTGCGCGTGCCGACGCTGGCTGATGTGCCGTATCCGGTGCAGATGGAGCCGAACCTCGTCGTCGAATACTACGCTTCGTAATCGTTCGGCGCGGTTGAATTGCAAGGGCCCCCCGTCACCGGGAGGCCCTTTTGCTTGAGCCGGCAGGCGCTAGGGTGGCGCATGGATTACGACACGCTCGATCACGCCATCCGCATCGCCCCTAAGGCCAAGGCGCCGCTGAAAGGGCGCGATCCGCTATGCGAACATTTGTTCCCCGATAAACAGGAGGCTGAAGAGGCGCTGCGCGCGGACGCCAAGGCGATCGACGCGATGCAGGATGTGCTCTGGGCCGAGCGTAAGCGCGCGTTGCTGGTGGTGCTGCAGGGGATCGACACCTCCGGCAAGGACGGCACCGTGCGCGGCGTGTTCAATTCATGCGGCCCGCTGGGGGTGGCGGTGACCGCGTTTGGCAAGCCGAGCGAAGAAGAACTCTCTCACGACTATCTTTGGCGCGTTCACAAAGCCGTGCCCAAGCGCGGGATGATCGGCGTGTTCAACCGCTCGCATTATGAGGACGTGCTGGTGGTCAAGGTGCGCGGACTTGCGCCCGCGGCGGAGGTGGAACGCCGCTACGAGCAGATCAACGCGTTCGAAAAGCATCTGACCGAGAACGGCGTGACGGTGCTTAAGTTCATGCTCCACATTTCCAAGGATGAGCAGCGCAAGCGGCTGCAGGAGCGGCTGGACGATCCCAAGAAGCACTGGAAGTTCAATCCCGGCGATCTGGAAGATCGCGCGCTATGGGACGATTACGTGGCAGCCTATGACACGATGCTGGAGCGTTGCAGCACCGCCCATGCGCCTTGGCGCGTGACGCCGGCGGATAAGAAATGGCGGCGCAACGCGATCATCTCCGCAGTGGTGCGTAGGACGCTGGAGGAGATGAATCCCGCTTATCCGAAAGCCGAATTCGACCCCAAGGCGATCACGATCGAATAGAACGCAGGCCGTTTTCGACGGTTTCATTGCGGATGATGCCCAAAGAGATAACGCGCTTCAGTGCTTCATCCGGGGGGATGTCCAGCGGTTTGAGCGATGTGCGCGGCAAGTAAAGCAAGAAGCCGGAAGTCGGGATCGGCGCTTGTGGCACATAAACCGCGATCAGATCTTCGCCGATGTCGCGCACCACTTCGGCGGTGTTTTCGTTGGTTATGAAGCCGATGGCGTAAGAGCCGGGCAGCGGAAATTCCACAAGAACCGCTTGCTGGAAAGAGGTGCGCTCCGGCGCGGCCACTTGCTTGAACACCTGTTTGGCGCCGCCATAGATGTGGCGCACCAGCGGCAGCCCGGCGATGCCGCGATCGGCGGTGGCGACGAGCCAGCGTCCCACCAGGTTGCCCGCGAGGGCGCCAACCAGCGTCAGCGCCGCCAGCGCCAGTAGAACGCCGCCGCCTGGAAAGGTGCGCAGCACGGCGAGCGTATCGGGCACCAGCGGTTCGACCCGCGTATCGATGAAGGTGACGACCAGCCAGATCAGCCAACCCGTGACGACGAAAGGCAAAACCAGCGCAACCCCGGCCAGAAAGGAGTTGCGCAGCCAGGTGAGGAGATTGAAGCGCTCACGGGAATCCATACGCACGGATGTAGGCGAGCGGGGCGGGCGGAGAAAGCGGGGCTAGCGGCTGGGCGGGAGTGTTCCTACCTTTGCTGCCATGTTTGGCCGCAAGAGCACTTTTGTCTCCGCGCCACGCCGGCGCGGCCCCCGTGACGGGTTTTCCGAGACTGTCATCAAGGTGGTCGACACCATCGGCCCCGCCGTGATCGGCGTGCGCCGCACCAGCCGCACGCGCGATCTCTACGATGGCGCGGGCTCGGGCGTGATCATTTCACCCGACGGCTACGCGCTGACCAACAACCATGTCATCCGCGGCGCAGGCCGTGTCGAAGGCGTGTTACATGACGGCAGCGTTGTCGACGCTGAGATCGTGGGCGCTGATCCGGATACGGATTTGGCGCTGCTGCGGCTTGGGGGGCGCGGACACCGCGCCGCTGACCTGGGCGATTCCGATGCGCTGCGCGTGGGCGAGCTTTCCATTGCCATGGGCAATCCGCTGGGCCTCCAGGCGACCGTAACGGTCGGCGTGATTTCGGCGCTCCGGCGCACGCTGCGGGGCGAGAGCGGACGGTTGATCGAGGATGTGATCCAAACCGACGCCGCGCTCAATCCCGGCAATTCCGGCGGCGCGCTGATTGATGCCGAAGGGGCGGTGGTGGGCGTGAACACGGCAATTATCGGCGGCGCGCAGGGCCTCTGTTTCGCCGTGCCGATCAACACCGCCAAACGTATCATTCCCGAACTGATGCGCGAAGGGCGCGTGGCGCGCGGCTGGTTTGGCATCGCTGGACAGACACAAGAGCTTTCGCGCGCCCTGGCGCGGCGGCTGAACCTGGACGCCGAAAGCGGCGTGTTGGTGGTAGCGGTTTCCGGAGGCGGGCCGGCGGAAGCGGCGGGGCTGCGGGTGGGCGACGTTCTGCTCAAGCTCGACGGGCACCGCACGGCTTCGGTGGATGCCATTCACAAGCTGCTGACGCGCGAGCGCATCGGCAAACGGGTCAACCTTGAGGTGCTGCGCGACGGCGTAATCGTCGCGCTGGCGTTGAATGTGGTGGAGCGGCCGGAGCGCGCCGCTTAGGCGGCTGCGACGCCTTTTTCACTCAGAAGCGTCTGCAATTCGCCCGTTTGAAACATCTCCCGAACGATGTCGCAGCCGCCGATGAACTCGCCCTTGACGTAAAGCTGCGGGATCGTCGGCCAATTGGAGAAGTCCTTGACGCCTTGGCGAATATCATCGTCAGCGAGGACGTTCACATCCTGATAGGGGACGCCCAGGTGGTCCAGAATCCGGACCACAACGCTGGAAAAGCCGCATTGCGGCGCAGCCGCCGTTCCCTTCATGAACAGCACCACATCGTGGGCGGCGATGGTGTCGCTAATGCGGGTTTGGGCGTCGCTCATGAACTCTCCTAGCCGGCCGCAGGTAGGCGCGCCGCGCGCCGGCATCAAGTCACTTTGGGCCGGTATCTAGCGCCAGGGCGTGCAATTCACCCCCCATTCGCCCCTCCAGGGCGGCGTAAACCAGCTGGTGCTGGGCCACCCGGCTCTTGCCCGAGAAGGCGGCCGAACGGATGGTCGCTTTATAATGATCACCGTCGCCGGCGAGATCGGCTATGGCGATTTCGGCATCAGGGAAGGCGGCCCGGAGCAAGGATTCAAGCGCTTCGGCGCTCATGGCCATGCTTTATTCCCCCGCTAGGTTCGCAGAGGCGCTCTAGTGCACGCTTCAGGGCCGAAGTTCAACACGACGGCGCCCCCAGGGAACACGTGACGATCACGAAAGTTTTGATTGCGGCCGATCCCGCGTCCGGTGCATTTCCGGCACGCTGAGGGGGCGCGGCGGTCGTGAGATCGCCTCACTGCGTGGGAGACGTTGACAATCGCACCTTTTCCGAAAATTTAGGGTGCTGGCGTCTTCGGCCGCCGACGGGGATAAGTTCGCAAGCGCGGCCCCCCGCTGGGTGGTTGGTGGAAGGGTGGAAGGAGTTCGGCAGAGCACGTTCGACATCCGAACGCCACGCGTAACAGCAACACTTTAGCTGCGGGATAGCCCGCACGCCTCGCGCGCGACGCGCGTGGCGCAGGTTTCAAGATCAATTAGGGCAGGCAAAAGGGCAGACCATGACGTTGATGAATTCGCTGCTGATGTTCGCGCAGCAGGGCGCCGCGCCGGCTGCTCAGGGCGCAACCACCCCCACCCCGGCTCCGGCCGGCCCGACGCCGTCTAGCGCGGAGCTGGAAGCGGCGAAGCAGCGTGGCGCTGAGGCGCAGGCGGAAGCCGCCGGCCAAAACGACGTTTCGATGATCGAGCTGTTCGTCCACCTGAACGCGGTGGAAATGGGCGTCATGATCATCCTGGGCCTCTGCGCGATCTACGCCGTGGCGCTGCTGTTCGAAAAAATCTACGTGATGCGCAAGGCCAGCAAGCAAACCAAGGATTTCCTGGCTTCGTTCCGCAAGGCCAATTCGGTTGAAGAAGCCGAAGCCGTTGTGCGCAAGCTGCCGAATTCGGGCATCAAGTCGATGTTCGACGCCGGCATGGCTGAAGTGCGCCGCACCCAAGACCTCGGCCTCTACACCATGCGCGACGCGCGCGACCACACGATGCAGCGCGTGGCCTCGGCAATGCAATCGCGCCAGAACGAGCACCTTGAAGATCTTGGCTCGTCGATGACCTTCCTTGCTTCGATCGGTGCGAATGCGCCGTTTATCGGCCTGTTCGGCACGGTGTGGGGCATCATGGTGGCCTTCGTCGGCATCGCGAAAACACAGACCACCTCGCTCGCTGTCGTCGCGCCCGGCATCGCCGGCGCTCTGCTCGCCACCGCAGCCGGCCTCGCGGCCGCTATTCCGGCGGTGTTGATCTACAACTTCGCCGCCAAGCAAATCTCCAAGCAGGCCCAAAAGCTCGAAGACTTCTCGGCCGAGTTCATCGCGCTCGTTTCGCGCGATATGGATCGCCGTGCAGGCTGAGGCTTAACCGAGCATTGGAGGTTCCCCAATGGCGGGAAAAGTCTCTGGAGGCGGAGGCGGCAAAGGGCTCGATGTGAATGCGGATCCGAACGTGATCCCGTTCATCGACATCATGCTCGTGCTGCTGATCATCTTTATGATCGCCGCCCCGATCTCGACGGTCGACATCGAGGTCAGCATGCCGCAATCGAAGATTCAGCCCTCGCAACGGCCGCCACGGCCGACCTGGGTTTCGATCACCGATAGCGGCGGCGGCATCGAAGTCTATGTCATGAACGACCTGGTTGCGCTGCAGGATGTCGGCCAGCGCACGTACGAGGCGGTGCAGGCGAATACGCCGCTCATCGCCGACGACGATTTCGAAGTGAAGGATCAGCGCATCTACATCCGCGCGGATTCGGAGATCGCGTATCGTCGCGTCGTGCAGGTGATGAACCAGTTGCAGAACCGCGGCTTCTCCAAGATCGGCTTCGTCGCCGAAGATCGGCGGAGGTAGGTCATGGGCGCTAAAGTTGGCGGCAACAAAGGCGGACCGGTTTCCGAGCCGAACGTCATTCCGTTCATCGACATCTTGCTGGTGCTGCTGATCATTTTCATGGTCACCGCGCCGATCCCCACGGTCGACATCCGAGTCGATCTGCCTCCGCCGAACCCCGTGCCGATCCGGCTTGAGGGTTTGAATCCCACCATCGTGGGCATTCGCGAAACAGGGGCGGGCTTGGCCATCTACGTTGACGAAGAGGTCGTGCAGTTGGCGAACCTCGGCGACGTCACGCTGACGCACGCAATTCGCAATAATCCCGCCCTTAATGTGCAGGATGTTTATGCGGAAGCGCGCATCTTCGTGCGCGCCGACCAGTCGACGGCGTACGGCAATGTCGTGAGCGTGATGAGCCAATTGCAGGAAGAAGGTTTCGCCAAGGTCGGGATCTTCGCTGAACTCGCGAGCGAAGGATAAAGGCCGATGGTTGGACTTCGACTTATATCTCTTTCGATCGCCGCGATCGTTTGCTTGACGATCGTGTATTTGGCTCTGACGCAGCGCTTCAGCGCGATCGCCGACCTGTTTGAAGATCCCGATGCTGTGAAGGTCGAGATCGAGCAGGAGGAGAAACCGCCGCCGCCGCCGCCGCCGCCGCCGGATCGTCCGCCGCCGCCGCCGCCGCCTGAACAGCGGGTGCCGCCGCCGGATCTTTCCGCGCCGCCGACGCCGACGCCGATCCCGGTTGCCGTTGACCCTCCGCCGGCGCCGCCGACGCCTTCGGTCATCACCGATCCGACCTGGATCGAGCGTCCGACGGGCCGCGACTTCGCACGGTTCTATCCGCCGCGCGCTCTTGAGCGTAACCAGGAAGGCCGGGTGACGCTGGATTGCATCGTCAACGCCGATGGCCGCATCTCGTGCACGGTCACCTCGGAAGAGCCGAGCGGTTGGGGCTTCGGCGAAGCCGCCGTCCGCATCTCGCGCAGCTTCCGTATGGCGCCGGC
>JAEUMU010000077.1 GCA_016791325.1 Hyphomonadaceae bacterium | reverse complement strand
CATGGTGATCGCTGGCTTCGCTATTCTCTTTTTCGCTCCGCAGATCGCGCGGCTCTACACCGCCGATGTCGGCCTCGCGGCCATGATCGCTGCGCTCATGTGGGTCAGCGCGTTGGTGCTTGCGCCGGATGGCGGCCAAGTGGTTGCGGCTTCCGCCTTGCGCGCGCGGGGCGATAATTGGTTCCCCACCTTCAGTCATATCCTCGCCTACGCCGTGGTGATGCCGGTGATCGGCTATTGGCTGGCGGAGCGCGAGGGCATGGGCGTTGCGGGGCTGTTGTTTGCGATCTTCTGGTCGAGCGTGCTTTCAGTCGGGATTTTGGTGGCGCGCTGGTGGGCGCTTTCCGCCCGCCCGCCCGCCGCCAGCGCCGGTTAAGCCGGCGCGCCCAGTATCCAGCCTTCTTCGCCCTCGATCACGCTGCGGCGGGAATCGTCTTTCGTGGGGCCAAACAGCGCGCCCAGCTGACCCTTTTCGTCCAGCGCGTTGAAATGCTCGCACGCGGCGCGCACCTGCGCTTCGTCCTTCACGCCCCCGGCAGCCGCTTTGGCGGCGAACATGGACGGGTAGATTTCGCCGAACACGGCTTCCGCATCGCTCAGCTCCGGCGGCGTGAGCGGCTTCCAGCCTGTCTCGAACGGCCAAAGCTTCGCCGCGCGCTTTTCATGCAGCCGCTTCACGATGGGAAGCCCCGTCAGTGTCTGCCCGCCGACTGAGCCTTGGTAATAGAGCTTCCAGATCGGCGAGGGGCCCTTGATCGCTTCCTCCGCGAGGCGGAATTCCGGCAGATCGCCCTCGCGATGTTCGCGCACGCGCTTGGCCGAAAGCATGGTCTGCGTATCGCGCGCGGGTGCGCCCCAGAACGGAAACGCCTCGCCAGTCATCAGCCGGTTCATGCGCGCGGCCACTTGGAAGCGGTTGTTGGTGTTGTCGGGCTTGTCCTTCACTTCCTTGGCGATGAAATCGAGCATCGTGCGCCACGCTGGTTCGCCGAGCTTGAGCGCCGTCGCCGTTCCGCGCGGGAAGCCCAAAGGAAAATCGAACCCCACCAGCACGCGCTCCCGCTTGCGGCGTAGATCTTCCAGCACGCTTTCCAGCATGCGTTCGGCTTCGGCGCGTGTCGGCGGGTTGTGCGATTCGAACGCCATCTGGAAGCGCACATTGCGCTTCAGCACGCCGATCCAGATGGAATCGGCGCCCGTCGCCGGCTTGGAGGCTGCGCTCCAATCAACCATCACATAGGCTTGAAACAGACGCTGGCTCATCTCAATCCAGCTTCACAAGCATCTTGCCGGTATTGGCGCCGGTGAACAGATTGAGGAACGCCTTCGGCGCGTTCTCTATGCCGTGTTCGACGGTTTCTTCCCACTTCACTTTGCCGTCTTTCACCCAGGCGCCCATGTCAGCATGGAATTGCGGTTGCATATCCATGAAGTCGCTGACGATGAAGCCCTGCATCTTGATCCGCTTACCGACGACATACGCCATATTGCGCGGCCCAGGTGGCGGCTCGGAGGCGTTGTAAATGGAAATCATGCCGCATTCGATAAAGCGCGCAAACGGCCGGGCGACCTCAAGCGCCGCCTCCAAATGATCGCCGCCCACATTGTCGAAATAGATGTCGATGCCGTTGGGCGCGGCGGCTTTCAGGTTTTCGAGTAGGTCGCCCTTCTTGTAGTTCACCATTGCATCAACGCCCACGCCCTTCAGCCAGTTGAGCTTGGCGTCGGAGCCGGCTGAAGCCACCACGGTGCAGCCGCGGATCTTCGCGATCTGGCAAACCGTCGCGCCCACCGCGCCGCCCGCGCCGGAAACAAACACCACGTCGCCCGCCTTCGGCTCACCGATGCGGTGGAAGCTGGAATAGGCTGTCATCCCCGGCATGCCGAGCACACCGAGGTAAGCCTGCGGCGGCGCGCCGGTGGCGGGGAGCTTGGTCAAAGCCGAAGCCGGCGCCACGAAGCCCTCGCGCCACCCCAGAAACGATTGCACCAGATCGCCGGTCTGAAACCCTGGATCGTTGGATTTCTCCACGCGGCCAATCGCGCCGCCTTGCAACGGCTCGCCGAGTTGGAACGGAGGCACATAGCTGGGCCGATCGTACATGCGCCCGCGCATGTACGGGTCGACAGACATCCAGCTGTTGCGCACCAGCACTTCGCCCGGCCCGGGGTCGCGGAGCTCCACTTCGGCAATGGCGAAATTCCCCGCTTCCGGCATGCCCACGGGCCGGCTTCTCAGGTGAATTTCGCGTGTCTTTGCGGGCATTGCGCCGTCTCCCTATATTTCGCCCGCACCCTAGCGGCAGCGGGCGTCTTCTCCAAGCCGCCGCGACCGCCCGTCCCGCTGGACAACGCGCGTCCGCGCGCCGCATAACCCGCGCTTCTCCGTGACGAGTCTGAACAAATGTCCATTCGCCTCCGTTTCGCGCCATCGCCCACGGGCCGGCTTCATGTCGGCAATGTGCGCACGGCGCTGCTGAACTGGCTGTTCGCGCTGCGGGAAGGCGGGCAGGTGCTGCTGCGTATCGACGATACCGATCTCGCGCGCTCCACCAAGGCGTTCGAGAATGGCATTGAGGCCGATCTCACCTGGCTCGGTTTGGCCTGGGCTGAGCGCGCCAACCAGTCTCGTCGGTTCGACGCTTATGAGCGCGCTGCGGCCGCGCTGAAGGCCGCAGGGCTGCTCTATCCGTGCTACGAAACAGAAGATGAGCTCGATCGCCGGCGCAAGATCGCCCAGGCCACAGGTAAGCCCCCGGTTTATGATCGCGCCGCGCTCAAGCTCACCGAGGCGGATCGCGCGCGGCTGGAAGGTGAGGGGCGCAAGCCGCATTGGCGCTTCAAGCTTTCGGGCGCGCGCAAGGATTGGGTCGATCTGGTGCGCGGGCCGCAATCGATCGATACCGCTTCGCTTTCCGATCCGGTGCTGATCCGCGAGGACGGCGCCTTCCTCTACACGCTGCCGTCCGTCGTCGATGACATCGACTTCAAGATCACACACATCGTTCGCGGCGAAGATCACGTCACCAATTCAGGCGTGCAGATAGAGATTTTTGAAGCGCTCGGCGGGCAGGCGCCGGCGTTTGGGCATTTTCCATTGCTGGTGGGCGCCGATGGCGGGGCGCTCTCGAAACGGCTTGGTTCGCTTTCAGTGCAGGATTTGCGCGAGGAGGGCTTTGAGCCCATCGCGGTGCTGTCGCATTTGGCAAAGATCGGCACCTCCGATCCGGTGGAGGCGCGCCAATCCATCGCCCAGCTTGCGGACGAATTCGCGTTCGAAAAAATCGGCCGCGCGCCCGCCCGGTTCGATCCCGAGGAGCTGAAGCGCGTCAACGCCGCCGTGCTGCACCAGTTGGGGTATGCGGCGGTAAAGGATCGGCTTGCGGCGCTGGGCGCCGATAAGGGCGAAGCGTTCTGGAACGCGATCCGCGCCAACATCGCGCTGCTGCCGGAAGCGCGCCGCTGGGCCCACATCGTCGATGGCCCGATCGAGCCGTTCATCGCCGATAGCGCGTTCGCCGCCGCCGCCGCCGAGGCGTTGCCGGCCGGCGCGTATGATGGCGCGTCGTGGCAAGCCTTCACCAACGCCGTCAAAGAAAAGACCGGCGCGAAGGGCAAGGCGCTGTTCATGCCGCTGCGCCAAGCGTTGACCGGGCTGGATCATGGCCCGGAGATGGGTGCGCTGTTTCCGCTGATCGGCGAAGCGCGCGCGCGTAAGCGTCTGCTGGGCGAAACCGCCTAGGGATTGCCCGCCGCGGCGCCTTCCAGCGCGTCAAGACATTCCTCAATCGACCGTGCGTCGATCACCGCGTCGTTGAAGTTGGCCGGCGTCAACTTGGCGTCGATCGTATGCTGCATCAGGTGGAAGAAGGGCGCCCAGAAGCCGTCTTCTGAGAGAAAAGCCACCGGCTTCGCGTGCAGATCGAGCCGCCGCCAGGATAGCGTCTCCACCGCCTCCTCCAGCGTGCCGATGCCGCCCGGCAGCACCACGAATGCATCGCTTTCCTCGAACATGATCATTTTGCGTTCGTGCATGGTGTCCACCATGCGATGCGGCACAGCCGTAAACACGATCTCGCGCCGTTCCAGGAAGCGTGGCATCACGCCCAGCACCTCGCCGCCCGCCGCGTGCGCCGCCTTGGCGCAGCGGCCCATCAGCCCCACGGCGCCGCCGCCATACACCAGCCGCAACCCGCGCCGCGCCAGCGCCTCGCCAAAGCGCGTCGCAAGATCGAGATAAGCGGGGAGGGTGCTCTCCGAAGAGCCGCAGTAAACGCATACGGAGCGTAACGATCTGCCGTGCGGACTGGAATCGGCCATGGGAGACATCACACTTAGCCAATAAGGCGCATTGCAGGCGAAAACCAGCGCGCCTAACTGAAGCCTTCAAGGATTGTTCCATGGCGCGTGGCGAAGGCAGGCAGGTAGGCGCGAGCGACGCGCCAGCGGGGGATGGCGCTCCCCCGCTTCTGCGCACCATCGCCCAACTGATGACGCTGATCGGCGGGCTTGAAGGGCCGGGGTTTCGTCTGCGGCTGTGGGCTTCGTTCTTCCTGACGCTGCTGGGCAAGGTGCTGGCGGTGTTCTCGCCGCTCGTGCTGGCTGATGGTATTAACGCTTTGAGCGAGGGCCGCACGGAAGGCGCGCTCACCACCTTCATCGGCCTGGCCGGCTTCTGGGCGGGCTTGCGCTTCGCCTCCACCGCCGGGCCGCAACTGCGCGATGCGATCTTCCAGCCTGTCAGCGAGGAGGCCCAGCGACGCGCCGGGGCGCGCGTATTCGCCCATGTTCACTCGCTCTCCGTTCGCTTCCATCACTCCAAGCGCACGGGCGCCGTGTATCGCACGATCGAGCGCGGCATTCGCGCCATCGATTTTCTGCTGCGCTTTCTTGCTTTCAACATCGCCCCCACTCTGATCGAGCTGGCGCTCGCCGCGGGCGTGCTGGCTTGGCGCTATGGCTGGAGTTTTGCATTCATCGCCGCGCTTACTGTGGTGCTCTACGCCTGGATCACCTTCGGCGTGACGGAATGGCGCCTCAAACATCGCCGCGAGATGAACGAGCGCGATACTGAAGCCGCCGGGCGTGCGGTGGATTCGCTACTGAATTTTGAGACGGTGAAGAGCTTCGCCGCCGAGGGGCGCGAAAGCGCGCGCTACGATAAGGCGCTCGCCCAATACGCCGACGCCGCCGTCCGTTCCAACACATCGCTCGTTCTGCTCAACGTATTGCAGGGATTGGTGATGAATGTGGGCCTCGTCGCCATGGTGATCGCGGCGGGCATGTTGGTGGCGCGCGGCGGCATGGGCCCTGGCGACATCACCGCAGTCATTCTCATCATGGTCAATCTCTACGCGCCGCTGAACATTCTTGGCTTCGCCTATCGCGAAATCAAACAGACCTCGATCGATATGGAGAAGATGTTCGCGCTGCTCCGGGAAACGCCCGACGTCGCCGATGCGGCGGGGGCGCCGGCGCTTACGCCGGGCGCGGGCCAGGTAGTGTTCGATCACGTCTCGTTTGCGCACGAAGGCCGCGATCGCGGCCTGGATGATGTCACCTTCACAGCTCCGGCAGGAAAAACCACCGCCATCGTTGTTCCCTCTGGCGCAGGGAAGTCCACGGTGCTCAAGCTGCTGTTCCGCTTCTACGATCCAAGCGCCGGCCGCGTGCTGATCGATGGCCAGGATGTGCGCGGCGTGACGCAGCAGAGCTTGCGCGATGCGCTGGGCTTAGTGCCCCAGGATGTGGTCCTGTTTAACGATACGCTGCGTTACAACATTGCCTATGGCCGCCCTGACGCTACCCAGTTGGAGCTCGAGGAAGCCGCTCGCCGGGCGCAGCTGCTGCATTTCATCGAGAGCCTGCCGCAAGGCTGGGACACGCGCGTGGGCGAGCGTGGCCTCAAGCTTTCCGGCGGGGAGAAACAGCGCGTCGGCATCGCGCGCGTCGTTTTGAAAAACCCGCGCATCCTCATTCTCGACGAAGCCACATCCTCACTCGATAGCGCCACTGAAGCCGAGGTGCAGAAGGCGCTCGAAGAAGCCTCGCGCGGGCGCACGACCATTGTCGTCGCGCACCGCCTTTCCACCATCGCCGGCGCCGATCAGATCGTGGTGCTGGAAGAGGGGCGCGTCGTGGAGCGCGGCGCGCACGCCGCCCTCATCGCGAAGGATGGGCTTTACGCCGGTTTGTGGAAACGCCAGGCGGAGGAACCCGACACAGTCGCGGCCGAATGAGCGCTAAAGAACGTCCAGTCCCACATCCAAACTTGGCGCCGAGTGCGTCAGGGCGCCAATCGAGATCACGTCCACACCCGTCTCGGCGACCGCGAACACGTTTTCGATGGTAATGCCGCCTGAAGCCTCCAGCAGCACCTGGCCTTGCACCAGCTTCACCGCCGCCTTCAGATCAGGCAGCGCGAAATTGTCGAGCATGATGGCGCTTGGCGCATGCGGCAGCGCTTCGCGCAATTGCGACAGCGAATCCACCTCGATCTCGATCGCCGTCAGGTGCGCGGCGGCGTTGCGGGCGCGTTCCAGCGCTTTGGCGATGCCGCCCGCCGCGGCTATGTGATTGTCTTTGATCAGCATCGCATCATCGAGCCCGTAGCGATGTGCGCCGCCTCCGCCCAGCCGCACGGCGCGCTTTTCGAGCGCGCGTAGGCCGGGGGTCGTCTTGCGGGTCGAAGCGATGATGGCGCCCATCCCCGCCACAGCATCGACGTACGTGCGGGTCAGCGTTGCGACGCCAGAGAGCCGGCCGATGAAGTTCAGCATCGTGCGCTCGGCCATCAGCACCGATCGCGCCGCGCCGGAAATTTCCACGATCGTATCGCCGGGCTTGATGCGCGCGCCGTCGGGCGCAGCCACCGCGAACTCAATGTCGCTGTCGATCATCCAGGCCCCCAGCATGGCCGCATCCAGCCCCGCCACCACGCCCGCGCGCCGTGCGGCGATCACCCAGCGCCCCTGCGTTTCGGGATCTATCAGCGCATCGGTCGTCACGTCGCCGGCCGCGCCCAGATCCTCCGTCAAGGCCAGTTTGACGATCGGCTCCAACAGCACGTCAGGCAGGGGCGGCAATGTGCGCGCGGGTGAGGAAGCTGCGGTGGGCCTGCTCATCGGCATGGGGATAATCGCTCCTGAAGTGCGCGCCACGACTTTCTTCTCGGGCCAGCGCGGCGGTGACGATGAGGCGCGCCGCCATCAGCGCGCCGGCGCGGCCATGAGCATTGCAGAGCGCGTCGATGCGGTCGAGGGCGCTTGTGAGCCCGCGCGCCTCGCGCACCACGCCCGCGTTCGTTTGCATCAAGGCGCGCAGTTCGGCGCGCGCTGCTTGCGGCAGGGCAGGCGGAGGCGCGCATGGCTCGGCGGGCAGAAACGCGGGCGCAGCCGCGCCGCGCAGCCGCTCGGCGATGCGATGGGCGAACACCACCGCTTCCAGCAGTGAGTTCGAGGCCAGCCTGTTGGCGCCATGCGCGCCAGTGGCGGCGCATTCCCCCACGGCCCACAAACCCTCCAGCGTGGCCCGGCCCCACGCATCGGTGGTCACGCCGCCCATATGGTAATGCGCCGCCGGCGCAATGGGGATCGGTTGGGTGCGTGGATCGAGTCCCGCGCTCATGCATGCGGCGAACACGGTTGGGAAGGCGCTGGGAAAATGCGCGCCTATGGCCGCTCGCGCGTCGAGATAGGCGCCGCGCCCGGCCGCGCGCTCCAGATGGATGGCGCGCGCCACCACGTCGCGCGCCGCCAGATCGGAGACGAACGATTCGCCCTTGGCGTTGACGATGTGCGCGCCTTCGCCGCGCAGCGCCTCTGTCGCCAGTGGCGCCGGATCGCGCCCCACATCAATGGCTGTGGGATGGAACTGCACGAACTCCGCATCAGCGATCAGGGCGCCGGCCTCCGCCGCCATCGCCATGCCGAGGCCCATCGCCTCGGGAGGGTTGGTGGTGACTGTATAGAGCCCCCCGGCGCCGCCGGTAGCTAACACCGTCTCCGCCGCTTTCAGGCGCGTGTAGCCATTGGCATTGGCGCACAACACGCCGCGCACCGCGCCGTTCGCGTCACGCAGCAGCGCTGCGGCGCGGGCGTTCTCCACGATGTCGATGTGGGGGGCGTGGCGCGCGGCGGCGATCAGCGCATCCATGATCGCTTTGCCGGCCAGATCGCCGGAAACGCGCACCACGCGCGGGCGCGAGTGCGCGGCTTCGAGGCTCTGGGCCAAGGCGCCGTCAGGCGTTCGGTCGAACGGCACGCCTAGCGCAATGAGGTCCATCACGCGTGCGGGGCCTTCTTCCGCAAGCAGGCGCGCCATCGCAGGATCAACCAGCCCGGCGCCGGCTGTCACGGTGTCGGCGGCGTGGAGGGCGGGATCGTCGCCCGGGGCCAGCGCGGCCGCTAGCCCGCCTTGCGCCCACGCTGAAGCCGCCGCCTCCCCCAGCGGCGCCTGGCTCAGCACGATGGCGCG
>JAEUMU010000048.1 GCA_016791325.1 Hyphomonadaceae bacterium | reverse complement strand
ACCGTATTCGAGCATTTGCCGGCGGGGCTGCCACGGGTGATTTCGGTGGGGCGGCTCGATCTCAATTCCGAGGGGCTGCTGCTGTTGACCAATGACGGCGAACTGGCGCGGCGCCTGGAATTGCCGGCGAACGGCTGGCTGCGGCGCTATCGCGCGCGCGCGTTCGGGCGCATTACGCAGGCGGAGCTGGATCAACTGCGCGACGGCATCGTGGTGGATGGCGTGCAATACGGCGCCATCGACGCCAAGCTTGAACGCGGCCAAGGCGCCAATGTGTGGATCGAGCTGGCGCTGCGCGAGGGCAAGAACCGCGAAGTGCGGCGCGTGCTGGAGGCGCTGGGCGTAAAGGTGAACCGGCTGATCCGCGTGAGCTACGGGCCGTTCCAGCTTGGCGCGCTGGCGCCGGGCGCGGTGGAGGAAATTCCGCGCCGCCTGATGGGCGAAGCGCTGGCCGGCTAGTGGCCGCCCAGGAAGGACGGCAAGCCGGGAATGAACGCCGGGAAGAAATTGTGCGCATCTTCCCAGACCATGCGGATGCCGGCGAATACGATGATGACGATGCCGACCACCGCGATCCACGGATACTTGGTGATGATGCGCGCGATAAAGGCGGCGGCCACGCCCATCAGCACTACGGAAAGGATCAGGCCGAACGCCATGATCACCTCGTTGTGGCGCGACACAGCCGCCACCGCGAGCACGTTATCAAGCGACATCGACACATCGGCCAGGACGATGGTGAACAGCGCGCTCTGGAACGTCTTGGGTTTCTCACCGCCGGTGACGACCGCTTCAGCGGCTTTTTCACCGGCGGCCGGATCGCCGACCATGACCGGCTCGTGCTTTTTCAGATCCGACCACATGCGCCAGGCCACCCAAAAGAGCAGCAGCCCGCCAACCAGCAGCAAGCCGGGAATGGCCAGAAGCTGAATGGTGATGCCGGCGAACAGGATGCGCAGCACCAGGGCCATGACGATGCCCCAGAAGATCGCGCGCCGCTGCTGATGCGCCGGCAGGCCGGCGGCCGCCAGGCCAACGGCGACGGCGTTATCCCCCGCCAGGGCCAAATCGATCAGGATGACTTGAAGCAGCGCTGCGATGTCGGCGACGACAAAATCCACGGCAGGCTCACTCCAGGGTCAGGACGCGCCGTTGTCACGAAGGGCATGGGCGGGGTCAAGCGCGCTGCGGCCCCGCGCGACATATGGCCCGTTCAACGCGCCGGAAAAAGCCGCCGCTTGCACCCCCCGCAGGGGCAGGCCAAGCAGCAGCCATGCGTATCGTCGGCGGAGAGTTCAAAGGCCGCGCCCTCGCCGCCCCCGCCGGGCGCGAGACGCGCCCCACCAGTGACCGCGCCCGCGAAAGCCTTTTCAACGTGTTGGCGCACGCGGACTGGGCTGGCGGCGTGGCGGGCCGGCGGGTGCTGGACCTGTTTGCGGGCTCAGGTGCGCTGGGGCTGGAGGCGATGTCACGCGGGGCGGCGTTCGCGCTGTTCGTCGAGACAGACGCCGCCGCGCGCGGCGCCATCCGCGATAATGTGGAGGCGTTGAAGCTGTTCGGCGCCACCCGCATCCACCGCCGCGACGCCACCGACCTCGGCCCCAAGCCCGCCGGCCTGGGCGACGCGTTCGATCTGGTTTTCCTGGACCCGCCCTACGGGCGCGGGCTGGGCGAGAAGGCGCTGGCGGGGCTGGCGCGCGGCGGCTGGATCAGCGCGGACGCGCTGATCGTGTTCGAGTGCGGCGCCGATGAAAACCCGGCGCCCGCTGGCTTCGAGACATTGGACACGCGCGCATACGGCGCGGCGAAAGTGCTGTTCCTGCGCCCGAGCCGCTAAGCGATCACGGCGCCGGGGCGGGCGCGGGGGCGGCGCGCTCAAGGCTGCGGCGCAGTTGCGGCGCCATCTGCACGCGCGGCTCCAGACGCGTGCCCTGACGCTCGCACCGTTCCAGCAACGCCTGATCGGGCGCGGCGACATCGTGCTGCTCTTGCGCCTGACGCAAGCGCTCGCACGCTTCGCGCGTGCGGCCGCTGCGATCGAGTGCGATGACGAGTTGCTGCGCATCGGCCTCAAGCGCCTGGGCGGCGCCGGATGTGGGCGCGGCCTGCGCGGCCTGCTCGCGCAGACGATAAGCTTCGGCGAAGCGGGCGCTGGCGGAGGTCCAATCCTGGCGGCTCTGGGCGATGCCGCCGAGTTCGGACACGACGGGCGCGCGCAATTGCGGAGCGGTGAGGCTGGGCAATGCTTCCTGGAGACGCTGCTCGGCGACCTCGGGCTGGCCCTCGGCTTGCGCCTGCACAGCATCGGACACCAGCACGGCGGCCTGGGCCTCGGCGGGGCGGTTGGTGCGCTGATACGAGCGCGCCAGCATGCGCCACACCGTTCGATCCTGCGGATCGAGATTGGCGGAAACCTCCAGGGCGCGCTGGCCCAGCGGATTATCGTTGGCTTCGCCAACCGCGCCGCAGACCTGATAAATCCGATCGCGCAGCGGATCTTCCGGATTAGCCTGCGCATAAGCCCAGAGCGTTTGCATGGCGCGATCGCGCGTCGCGTCATTGGACAATTCAAGCGTGGCCTGGCGGACGCTGGCGTCGGGATGGCGCAGCAGCGCGCCGATGGCGGCGCGGTATGTATCGCGCGCGGCGGTATCGAACTCCGCCTCGGAGACGGAAGCGAGCTGCACGCCCGCCTCGCCCGGAGCGGTTTCCGAACGCATCATGGGGCCGGGCGATGGCGCGGGCGCGGCGTTATCGGCGGCGGAAGGCGCCTGCATGGCGGCGGCGGTCTCGAAAGCGCCGCTTTCCAGGATTTGCGCGAGCTGAATGGCTTGTTCGGGCGAGAGCTTGCCCTCTTCCAGCAGGCGCAACAATTCCGCGCGCACATCGGTGCGCGGCGGTTCGGGCGTGATGATGTCGTTCACGCCCCAGGCGATGGCGACCAGAAGCGCGATCACCGTGAGCACGGAAACGATGCGAATGCGCGCCATCAGACGGCGGCGCTTACGCGCGACCTCCCCGGCATTGACATCACGCCCTTCGAGCTTGGCCTTGAGCGCTTCTTCCAAAATCTGCATTTGCGGCGCGTTGGCGCCGCCATTCCAGCGGGTGAAATCTTCCGCCTGGAAAGCGCCGAAGCCGAGCGGGATCTGCACGTTATCGAGCAGCACCGGCACCAGGCGGCCTTCATCGCGGGCGCGGCCAGCTTCATCGCGCACGAATGTCGATGCGGCCGAGCTTTGCGTCCACACGACGATGACGGCTTTGGCGTTCTTGAGTTCGCGTTCGATCACGGCGGCGTAATCGTGGCCGGCGGCTAGGGAGCGGTCCCACCACACATTGAAACCGCGCGCGGTGAGCGCATCGGCGAGCGGGCGGACCCGGTGGCGATCTTCGCTAGCGTAGGAAATGAAGATATCGGCCATGCGCCCGCACCCCTGGAGGGCGCGTTCTCGCGCCCGGCTTTCGCTTTGTGGTCCCGCACCCCTATTAGGCGTTCATAAGCGCGGCGGGAAGATGACACAGACCGCCACGGCGGGGCTACCGCGGGAGCGCGCGCCGGCTTCAGCCGCATCAGGCGCAAACGCGAGCAAAATCCGCCTCTTAGAGGCCGCTGGCGGTTTCTCCGGCCCAGCTGGGCCCATGGACGCTAGTTTCCCCCTGAGCAATCGGGTTCTTTCGGCTCTTGTTTGCCTGGCGGCGCATCGGCGGGCACTATGACCTTGGGGGAAGGTATGAAGGAACTCGCGCCGCTCCGATCGGCTCGCATGTTGAGGCTCGACACCGCCGCCGCGCGCCCACATGAGCGCTTCGATTACTGGCGCGCGCAATTCACCGGCGTTGACATGGCGGCGCTGGGCGAGGCGCCATATGAGGCGGTTGCTACGCTGTGCCAGGGCGATGACGGCGTGCTGTTCACCGACATACGCTGCGACCCGACGGCGGCGCGCTATGTGGACGAGCTCGACCATATGCGGCTGAGCCTGGTGACGGAGGGCGGCGTCGAAATCAGCCACGGGCGCGACCAGCGCCATCTGATCACGGCCGACGCAGGCCTGAATTTGCTCGATTGCAAGCAGCCCTCGCGCGCGGATTCGAGCACAGGCTATAGCGCCCACCTTATCGCTTTGCCGCGCGCGCTGGTGCATCAAGTCATGGGCGGCGATCCCATCGGCTATGAGGGCGCCATACGCACGCTGCCGGAAACAGCGATTGGCCTCATGCTGAAGGCGCAGATGCGCGCCTTGGCGAAGCACGGCCCGGCGATGAGCGCAGAAGAAGCGCACGCAGCGATGGCGGCGCTTTCCGCGCTCGCACTGGGATATTTGCAAAGCGTGAGTGCAGCCGCGGGCGATGCGGGCGCGGAAGACAAGCGCTTCCGGACCGCGTGCGCGCTGATCGCCATGACCAAAGAGAGCCCAGGGTTCAACGCGGTTGCGCTGGCGGGCATGCTTGGGTGTTCGCGCGCGAGCCTCTATCGCCTATTCGACCGGCGCGGCCTGAGCGTCAGCGCTTACATCCGCGACACGCGCCTCAACCACGGCCGAACGCTGCTGCGCGAGCGCCGGCTGGATGTTGGCGAGGTGGCGCTGCGGTGCGGCTATGGGGATGCATCCGCCTTCGGCAAAGCCTTCCGCCGCCGTTTCGGCATGAGCCCGCGCGAATGGCGCGAGGAGATTTTGCGCAACTGAGGGGCGATATGGCGATCGAGAATTCAGCGACGCCGGTGGCGTTCATTTATGTCTGTGATCGCGCGCGTGCGCTAGCGTTCTACGAAACCGTGCTGGGCGTGACTCTGCACAGGGCGGATGCGTTCGGAGATTATCTCAAGCTGAACGGAGCGCTGCTGCGGATGACGGTGATCCCCGGCCATCAGGCGTCGCCGCACCCGATGCTGGGCTGGAACGTGGCCGACATCGAAGCGACGGCGCGCGCGCTGCTGGCGCACGGCGT
>JAEUMU010000029.1 GCA_016791325.1 Hyphomonadaceae bacterium | reverse complement strand
ATCAAACCGCTATTGTCGAGCAGAGAATAGGCGCTTGAGGCGTCGTAGGTGTCGAAATAGTCGAGGTTTTCAAGATCGAGCGCGGCGAGATCGACCGAGAACACATCATCCTCGAACGCCAGCGAGCGAACATCCGCGCCGTTCTGGAAGCGCCCGGTGATCGTCCCTGTGTTGACGAGCGAACTGCGCTGAAATGGGAACAACAGGATATTGGCGCCGCCGAACAGGTTGGTCGTTTGAATTAAGACGCCGCTCATGTCGCCGTGGACCGTGCCGGAATTCGTCACCTCGCCACCGCCGCTGATGATGACGCCAAAGCGGCGGCCATCGATCGTGCCAGAGTTGTCGATGCGATAGTGAACCCCGTCCGCCGGGTAATCGGTGATGACGAACGTGCCGTTGAGGTAACTTGAGACGCCGTCGCCGAGGGAGCCCAGATAATTCGCGCCAGTGGGCTCATCGATGAGGCGCGCGCCAACGATGGAGCCGGTGTTCACCAGCGAGCCATAATTGGCCATGCGAATACCGTCGTTCGCGTTACCCCAAATCTCGCCGTGATTGACGATATTGACGCTGCCCGGCGCATAGGGATTGGAATTCACCACGTCGGGCGTCGTGATCCCGTAATTGGCGCCGACGATGCGGCCGCCGGCGTTGACGCGGATCGTGCCGCCCACCGCGCCGCTCAGCAGGTTCACGCCCCCTTGGCCCGCGGTGTAGGGAGTGGCGAAAGCGGGCGGCAGCTCTTGGTAATTGCCGGTGCCAGTCAGCACGCCCCCCGCGTTCACGGTGAGCGATGTGTTGTCGCCCGTAATCAGAACCGCGGGATTACCGGAGCGGCTATCGCTGACAGTGGCGGACTCGCCGTCCTGGTCGAGGATGATTTGCTGCGCCTGGGCGCCGCCAGCGCCGATAAGTGAAGCCACGCCAGAAAGCGCGGTAACGGCAAGCAAACGCGAACGGTTCTTCTTCGACATAGAGCACACCCTCAGCGATAGCGGCCGGATCGACCGCTATTTGTTGTTGTGGTTGGGCGCGCACCGAAGTCCGCAAGCCTCTTGAGCTTGCGTGACACGCAAAGTTGCGGGCATCCCCCCCACGGTTGAGGTTAACGTCGATAAAAAACTTAAGGGTGTCCACACGCATTTGGCGTAAAGCGCCGCGCATTCGCCCCCTGTGGCGAACTGGTAACAGGCGGTCGTGAAGCGGGCCCTATCGTAATGCCGGTGGCGCTGGCTGTGGGGCCGGGGCGTCGCATGTCATGGCGCCGCCGTGGCGCGCCCTAGACACGCGAATTTGGCGCCGGGACGGTCTGTGCGCGGTTGACGGCGCCCGGCCGGCGCCTCTATATCGCCGCTCCCCGCCCGGGCGAGCTGCGCCCGGGCGTGCGTATTTTATTCGGAAGATCGGTCATGTTCGCGGTAATCAAGACGGGCGGCAAGCAATACCGGGTCGCCAAAGACGATGTGATCGTGGTGGAAAAGCTGGCCGGCAAGGCGGGCGACAAGATCACGTTCGACTCCCTCATCTCCAGCGACGGCCAGGCCCTGAAGATTGGCGCCGGCGCGGTCAAAGTGACGGGCGAACTGGTCGAGACCAAGAAGGGCGAGAAGGTGACGGTGTTCAAAAAGCGCCGCCGCAACACCTACCGCCGCAAGGCCGGTCATCGTCAGGCCGAAAGCCACGTCAAAATCACCGCCATCGGCTAACAGAACAGCATTCGGATTTAAGAGGGCGTCATGGCTCACAAAAAAGCAGGCGGCAGCTCCCGTAACGGGCGTGACTCGCCGGGTCAGCGCCTCGGCGTGAAGCGCTTTGGCGGCCAAGCCGTCAATGGTGGCGAAATCCTTGTGCGCCAACGCGGCACCAAATTCCATCCGGGAACCAACGTCGGCCTTGGCCGCGATCACACCCTGTTCGCCCTTTGTCAGGGCCAGGTACAGTTCGCGACCAAACGAGACGGCCGCACGTACGTGTCCATTGCACCGCTCGCGGTGGCCGCGGAATAGGCGAGAACGGAAGCAACTTCCCGGATCGCCTCGAGAGCAGGGCGATCCGGTTCCCAAAATGCGTGGGGCGCCCGGATCACAGGCGCCCCAATTTTTTTGCCCCGCGCGAACCAGAGCCATGGAGGCTCGTTATGCGCGACGTGATCGAGATCCAAACCCAACGCCTGACGTTAAAGCCCATATCCATGGGCGATGCCCCGCGTATTGCGCGCTTCGCCAACGATCCGGCCGTCGCCCGCATGATTACCAGCGCCCCGCTTCCTTATCTGCAGTGTGCGGCCGAGGGCTGGATCATGACGCTGAACGCGCGCGCCCCGCTTGGCGAGGACTTCGTGTTCGGCGTGCATGTGGCGGGCGAGGGGCTGGTCGGCGTGATCGGCGCGCATAAGAAGCGCGGTGGCGCCTTCGATGTCGGCTATTGGGTGGGCCGTCCGTATTGGGGGCGGGGCTTCGCCAGCGAAACGCTGAACGGCTTCGTCAGCGAAGCCCGTGGCCTTGGCCAGCTGATCGCGGGCCATTTCGTCGACAATCCGGCATCTGGCCGCGTGCTGCAGAAGGCGGGCTTTGTCTATACCGGCGAAACCGATGAAGCGTATTCGCTCGGGCGCATGGCGCGCGCGCCAGTGAAACGCATGCGTTACGCGCCGGCTATTGCTGCGCCAGCGCACGACCACGCGATGGCCTTGCATTGACATACAAGCGCGTGGGCGCGTTCAGCGCGCGCCCACGCGCTCCAGCAGGCCGCCGAAGAACGCCTGCACGTTCGTCCAAAAGAAATCGATATGATCGCCGCCAGCCTCGACCGCGAAGAACACTGCGTAGCCGACAATGAAGAGCAGCGGCATCGCGCGCTCCAGCGTGAACCATTTCATCGCCGACCGCTTGGTCTGGATTGCGTCGTATTCGGCTTTCAGCGCGGTAAGGCCGAGCTTTGCTTCGATATCGTAGAGAATGCGGTACTTCGCCGCCAGCAGCACCGTGTAGTACGAGTTGGAAGTGCGCCAGATCACGCACACCAGCGCCAGCGCGAATGCGCACCAGGCGAACAGCGTGGGATCGAGCCCTTCTGCGCCGCGCGCCAGGAAACCCAATGCCCCGACGCCAGCCAGATTCAGGGTCATGAACACGTTGGAGAGTTCGCGCCGCGCACGCTTGCTTTCGCGCACCTCCTCCACCAGCAGGCGGTACAGCTCAAACGATGGCTCGGCCATGGCGTGCATCTCCCCTAGGGAGCGATGCTAAGCCGGGGCCGAGCCTTGGAAAAGTCCGTAAATAATCGTATCTCGCACAGATTGGCGGCCCGGGCCGCCGGGAGTTTCTGAAAAATGGGTTTGCGCGTAGCCGTCGTCGGCGCCACGGGAAATGTCGGCCGGGAAATCCTGACCATCCTGGAAGAGCGCCTGTTTCCGGCCGATGAGGTGTTCGCCATTGCATCGCGCCGCTCAGTCGGCGTTGAGGTCAGTTACGGCGAAAAGACGCTGAAGTGCAAAGATCTGGAGACGTTTGATTTCTCGCAGGTCGATCTCGTGCTGATGAGCGCGGGCGGGGCGGTGTCGAAGGAATGGTCGCCCAAGATCGGCGCCGCCGGCGCAGTGGTGATTGATAATTCCAGCGCCTGGCGCATGGATCCGCGCGTGCCGCTGATCGTGCCGGAAGTGAACCCCGACGCCGTGCTTGGCTATGATAAGCTCAACATTATCGCCAATCCCAATTGCAGCACCGCTCAGCTCGTGGTCGCGCTGAAGCCGCTGCATGATCGCGCCAAGATCAAGCGCGTCGTCGTCAGCACGTATCAATCCGTGTCTGGCAAGGGCAAGGACGCGATGGATGAGCTGTGGACGCAAACGCGCGCGCTGTTCGTCAATGACGAGCTGGTGAAGGAAAGCTTCACCAAGCAAATCGCTTTCAACGTCATCCCGCATATCGACGTGTTCATGGAGGATGGCTTCACCAAGGAAGAGTGGAAGATGACGGTCGAGACCAAGAAGATCCTCGATCCCGCCATCAAGCTCACCGCCACTTGCGTGCGCGTGCCGGTTTTTGTGGGCCACTCCGAAGCGGTGAATGTCGAGTTTGAAGAGCCGATCAGCGATGAGGAGGCGCAGGAGATTCTGCGTGAGGCGCCGGGGGTTATGCTGGTGGATCGGCGCGAGGATGAAGGCTACATCACGCCGGTGGAGTGCGTGGGCGAGTTCGCCACGTTTATCTCGCGCGTGCGCGTCGATCCCACGGTCGAGAACGGCTTGGCGTTCTGGTGCGTCAGCGACAATCTGCGCAAAGGCGCGGCGCTCAACGCCGTGCAGATCGCGGAGTTGATGCTGAACCGCGGCCTGTTCAAGCGCCTGGCGGCGGCGTGATTCGCCGGCTTGGCTGTCGGGCGAACTGACATCCGTTGTTACAAAATGTGTTCGCGTGTTCGTCGTTTAGCCAATGTGCTGCGGCGTACGCCTTCCTATCTAGCGCGCAAGGGGGCATGTCGTGCCGCGCATCGCTATCGAACAACCGTCGCAAACAGATATCGGCGCCATTCACGCCGTGCTGTCGCAAACCTATTGGTCTCCCGGCATCCCGCGCGAAATCGTGGCGCGCGCATTCGCCAACTCCACTTGCGCCCTCGCCCGCGATGATGTGGGCGCACTCATCGGTTTCGCCCGCCTTGTCACCGATAAATCCACCTTTGCTTGGCTCGCCGATGTGATCGTGCTGCCAGGTCATGAAGGGCAGGGGCTGGCGCGCGCCATGGTGCGCGCCTTGCGTTCGCATCCGGAATTGCAAGGTTTGCGGCGTTGGCTGCTCGCCACCAAGGATGCGCACGGCGTCTATGCGCCGCTAGGCTTCGCCCCGATCGCCGCGCCAGAGCGTTACATGGAAATAAAGCTGGCCGCACCTTACGGGCGCGCCTCCTCATGACGCCCACACAGCTCACGCCCACCGCCGCCGAACAGCGCACGGGCTTCCTGGCTGCGGCGTGCGCCTATGTCATCTGGGGGTTTCTGCCGCTCTATCTGAAGCTCCTCCAGGATGTGGACGTGCGCGAGGTGCTGGCCCAGCGCATCGTGTGGTGCGTTCCGGCCGCGCTCCTGGCGGTTTTCTTCATGAGCGGGTGGCGGCGCGGCTTGCGCGAGATCGGCGAAGCGCTGCGCCCGCGCATGTTTCTCACCTTGCTCGTGTCGGCCTGTTTCATCTTCGTGAACTGGGGCCTCTACGTTTGGCTGGTTTTGCAGGCGCGCGTTATTGAATCGTCGCTGGCGTATTTCCTCGCGCCGCTTGTCGCAGTCGCGGTCGGCGTTGTGTTCTATAACGAACGCATCAACATGCCGCAGCTGATTGCGCTCGCGCTCGCCTTTGTGGGCGTGGTTGTGCAAGGCTTTGCGCTGGGCGCCCCGCCTTGGATGGCCTTGGCCTTGTGCGGTACGTGGTCTGCCTACGCCGTTATCCGTAAGCGTGCGCCTGTGCCGGCCGCCACCGGCTTGATTGTGGAGACCGTCGCACTCGCGCCGTTGGCGCTTGGCTTGCTTTATTGGACCGCCCAAAGCGCGCCGCTCTCTTTTGGCCTCGATTGGCGCCACGCCATCTTGCTTGCGCTTTCCGGCGTGGTGACGGCGGTGCCGCTTATGGCGTTTGCCTTCGGCGCGCGCAGGGTCAGCTTCACGACTCTCGGTCTGCTGCAGTTTCTCGCGCCCAGCCTGCAATTCGCCACCGGCTTGGCCTATGGCGAGCCGTTCACGCCGCTGCGCGCGGCTAGCTTCGCGCTGATCTGGGTAGGGCTCGTGTTTTTCGCGTGGGATGTTCTACGTCGCGCTCAAAGGCAGGCGTAGAGCGCTTCGATCAGGCGCAACGAACGCGGATCGCCCATCAGATGGTGCGAATGCTTGTTCATGACATAGCCGGCAGCCACGCCTGCCTTCGGGTCGCCGAAGCCACATGAGCCGCCCGCGCCCGAATGGCCGATGGCCTCGGCGTTGGGGCCGTAGAAGCCGTTGCTGTTGCCGATAACGCCGCTGCGCCAGTCAATGTTGAACGGCAACACCAAGTCGTCGCCGCGAAAACGCGGCGCGACCAGTTGGGCGAACGCCCCGGGCGAGAGCAGCCGCTCCCCGCTGATCTCGCCGCCGGTGGCGTACACCTCATACAGCCGCGCCACGCCCAGCGCTGTCGCGTGCCCGTTGGCCGATGGAATTTCGATCTGGCGCCACTGGCTTGAGCCGCGCTTCGCCGCCGCCCAGGGCGTGAAGAACGCCGCGCGCCGCGGCGGGGTGATTTCGCCGAAGTCCGCCACGCGCGAAGGCTTTTTTACCTCCGCTGCGCGTGCGTGCTCGCTTTCCGGCGTCCCGATCTGAAAATCAATGCCGTGCGGCGCGCAAATTTCCTCGCGCAGAATGGCGCCCAGCGAGCGATCGGCGGCCCGCATCGCGATCTCGCCTACAATGTAGCCCCAAGTCAGCGGGTGATAGCCGCTCGCGGTTCCTGGCGGCCACATCGGCTCCAGCGCCGCAATCGCCGCCGCGCACGCGGGCGGATCAAGCCACAAGTCCGGATCGATCGGATTGATGAAGCCTGGGACGCCCGCCTGATGCGCCAGCGCCTGCGCAATGGTGAGCTTATCCTTGCCGTGCGCTCCGAACGCCGGCCAAAGCGAAGCGACCGCGTCCTCGTAAGAGAGCATCCCCTTATCGGCGAGCCACGCCATGACGATGGCGCTTACGCCCTTGGTGGTCGAGTAAACCGGCGCGATCGTTTCCCGCGCCCAGCGCCGCGTGCGTTCGCGATCGGCCCAGCCGCCCCAGATGTCGACGAGCACTTCGCCGGCGCGCACCGCCGCGAACCCAGCGCCGAGTTCTTCCTCCAGGCCCGCTTCAAACGCATCGCGCACGCGTTCAAATCCCGGCGCGACGTAACCTTCCGCCATCAAGCCATCTCCAGCCGCACCGCCTGCGGCCATGTTACCGGCTCTTCAAGCACGGCTTGCGCTTGTGGCAACGCCAAATCTTCGCTCTCCGCCGCCAACGAACGCACGATTACGTCGTAAACGGCGCCCGTCGCCGCCTCCAGCGCCACCGCCGGCGCTTCCCCGCGCACGCGCCGCGCCGTGAAGAGGGCGCTCAGCAGATCGCCGGTTCCCTTCGGCGCGCGTGGCAGGCGCGGCGTTTCGCAAAACCAATGCCCGTTCGGCGCGGCATAAAGATTCCCGAGCCCAATCGGCGTACGCAGCGATGAACACAGAACCGGCTTGCCAATGCGTTGGGCCGCCTCGCGTGCGCGCTGGGGGCTATCTATCTCGCGCCCCGCAATCAGCCCGAGCTCAAACGCGTTTGGCGTCAGCCAATCGGCATTGGGCGCAAGCCCGTTCAGCACGGCGTCGGCGACCGCCTCCTGAACAAACAACCTGCCATCATCGCCGAGCACAGGATCGCACACGAACACGGCGTGCGGGTTTGCTTTCTTCACGCGCTCCGCAATGTCGAGGATCACCGCCACCTGCTCACTGGCGCCCAGATAGCCCACAAGCACGGCGTCGATTTCGCCGAGCAGCCCATCATCGGCGAGACCTTCCAGCAAAGCCCCAAGCGTCTCCGCCGGCAGCGGCCCTCCGCCCGGTGGGCCGTGATCGGGGCGGCGGCCCAACAGCGTGGTCGGCGCCTGGAAAACGCGCACGCCCAAGCGCTCCATCGCGAAGGCTGCGACAGAATTGCCAACGCGTGCGCCCGCGACCTGGCTTTGAATCGACAGGATGGTTGGCGGGCGGCTAGTAGGGTCGGCCATGCAGGGGGATGGTCGCCTGCGTCGCGAGTTCGAGCAAGTCATGAGCACAATCCGCCCGCGCCGTTCCTGCCTCTATATGCCCGGGGCCAACGCCAAGGCGTTGGAGAAAGCCAAAACGCTCGCAGCTGACGTACTCCTGCTCGATCTGGAGGATTCCGTCGCGCCAGAAGCCAAGGAGGCCGCGCGTGAGCAAGTCGCCGGCGCGGTCAAGGCTGGCGGCTACGGCAAGCGGGAGGTGGTGGTGCGCGTCAATGCGCTGGCCACGCCGTGGGGCGGTGACGACATTCGCGCCGCCTGCGCCGCCGGTCCGGATGGGATTTTGGCGCCAAAAGTGGAATCCGCCGCCGACGTCGCCGCGCTTGACCAGGCGCTGAGCGCCGCCAGTCTTTCGCGTGACGCCGCGCTTTGGGTGATGATTGAAACGCCGCGCGCGATTTTTAATTTAGCCGAGATCGCCGCCGCCGCGCGCAACACGCGCCTTGCGGTGTTCGTGATGGGCCTGAACGATCTGGCGAAGGACACCCGCGCCAAACTCCTGCCCGGGCGTTCGGCGTTCTTCTATGCGCTGGGCCTGGGCGTCGCCGCCGCCCGCAGCGCCGGGCTCACCGCTATCGACGGCGTCTTCAACGATATCGCCGATACCGGCGGCTTCGAGGCCGAGTGCCGCCAGGGCCTGGAGTTCGGCTTTGACGGCAAGACGTTGATCCATCCCAGCCAGATCGAAGCCGCCAACGCAGTGTTTGCTCCCTCGGAAGAAGAAGTGGTTCGCGCCCGCGCCGTGATCGCGGCCTTCGCCCTGCCAGAAAACGCCGGCAAGGGCGTGATCAAAGTCGATGGCCGCATGACAGAGCTTCTGCATCTCGTCGAAGCCCGGCGCATTGTGGCTGTGGCGGAAGCAATCGCGGCGGCGCGCTAGGGGCGCTTTGCCCTATCGCCCGGCGCGGGGAAGCGGCCTAGATTCACACTATGTCCTGGGACGCCGTTGCTGCGCCTGATCTTGTGCAGGATCTGATCCTGTTCGATGGCGATTGCGTGTTGTGCTCGCGCTGGGCGCACTTCGTGCATCGGCGGGATCGGGCGGGGCGCTTCAGGTTCGTCGCCGTGCAGTCGCCGTACGGGGGTCTGCTGGCGCGGCGCTTTGGCGTCAATCCGCAGGCGCCGCAAACGAATCTCGTCGTTGTCAACGGCTCGGTGCGTTTCAAGTCGGACGCCGCGCTTGCGATCCTCGCCGCCTTGCCGGGATGGGGCTGGGCGCGTGCAGCCCGCCTTGCGCCCAAGTGGCTGCGTGATTGGCTTTATGATCGCGTGGCGCGCAACCGTTACCAAGTGTTTGGCCGGCGCGCGCGCTGCTGGGCGGGTGATCCACAGCTCGCCGCGCGCATTATCGAGACAGCGCCGTGACGCGCCTGCTGATCGTCGGCGGCGCCGGGGTGTTCGGCCGGCGTCTGGCCGAAGGGCTGATCGCCACGACGCCCGCGCATGTCATCATCGCCGGGCGCTCCTTATCGCGTGCGGAGGCAGCGGCCAAAGCGCTGGCCGCCGCAGGCGCGGCCGCGCTTGATCGCGATACGTCCGATGCGGCGGCCATAGCCGCGCACGCGCCCGACATTGTGGTCGATGCCGCGGGGCCGTTTCAAAACGGCGATCTGCGCTTCGCGCGCGCCGTGCTTGAAGCGGGCGCGCACTATCTCGATCTGGCGGATGCGCGCGGCTTCGCCGCCGCGTTTCCCACGCTCGATGCGCTGGCTAAGCGCTGCGGTCGCGTCGCGATCACCGGCGCCAGCTCCACGCCGGCGCTCACGCATGCGGTGCTGGATCATGTGTGCGCAGGGTGGCGCGCGGTGGATAGGGTTCACGCTGGCATTGCGCCGGGAGCGCGGGCGCCGCGCGGGGACTCGCTGGTAAGGGCGATCCTGAGCTGGGTAGGCCAGCCACTCGCTGTCTGGCAGGGCGGCGCATGGCGCACGCGGCGCGGCTGGTCGCATTGCCGCACGGTGCGGGTCGCTGGGCTGGGGCCGCGCCGGTTCGCACTGGCGGAAACGCCGGATCTCGATCTGATTCCAGCGCGGTTCGCCGTGCGCGATACGGCGTGGTTCATGGCCGCGCTGGAAAGCGCGCCGATGCATCGTGGGCTTGAAGCGGTGAGTGCGTTGCGCGCTGTTTGGGCCGCGCCCGAAAAGGTCGCCGGCTTGATGCGTCGCGCAGGGGATGTGCTCTGCGTTGTTGGCTCGGACATCGGCGCCATGTTTGTCGAGGCGAGCGGGCTCGATTCCGCCGGCGATCGAGTTCGCGTGCGTTGGAGGATGATCGCGCCACCTGGTCTTGGCCCGTTCACGCCCACGTTGCCCGCCCTCGTGTTGCTGCGTCGGATGATGCAAGGCGAACAGCTGGCGCCCGGCGCCAAGGTTTGCGTGGGTGTCGTAACCCTCGCCGAACTTGAGCCCGAGCTGCAACGCCTGGGAATGACGGCGCGGATTGAGCGCACCCGCCTGCGCTCGGCCTTCCAAGTCGCCCTCGGCGCAGACTATGCGCGCCTGCCTGCGGCCGTGCGCGCCGTGCATGATGGCGCCAGCGGCAGCCGGTTCAGCGGCCGCGCCACCGTTCAGGGCTCACGCTCGGGGGCGGCGCGGCTTGTGGCGCGCGTGTTCGGCCTGCCTGTGCCCGGCGCCGATGCGCCCGTCACCGTGACGATGCGCCACGAGGCCGATGGCGTGGAGGTGTGGGAGCGCGTGTTTAACGGGCGGCATATGCGCAGCCGCTTGCGCGCGCTCGGGCCTGGGCGCGTGCGCGAGAGCTTTGGGCCGTTCAGCTTCGATCTCGCGATCAGCGTGCGCGAGGATGCTTTGGAGATGGCGGTAGAAGCCTGGCGGCTCGGGCCATTCCTTCTGCCGCGCGTGCTCGCGCCGCGCTCGGATGCGTCGGAGCGTCAGGACGCCGCAGGTCGGTTCCGCTTCGATGTGCCCATCGCCGTGCCAGGCGTTGGCCAGATCACGCACTATAGCGGCTTTCTCACGCCGGAATCGGTTGAACAATCAGCCCCAGCCGCTCTAACTGCAGCGTCATGACCAAATCCAATCCCGGCCGCTTCTTCGAGGATTTTCGCGTCGGCGAAACCATCCGCCACGCCACGCCCCGCACCGTGACAGCCGCCGATACGAGCCTCAACATCGCTCTCACTGGCGGCCGTTATGCCTTGTTCTGCGCCGATCCGGTGGCGCAGGCTGCCGGTTTCACGCGCGCGCCGATTGATCCGCTGCTCGTGTTTCACATCGTGTTCGGCAAAACCGTGCCCGACATCTCACTCAATGCGGTGGCCAATCTGGGTTACGCGGAGGGCCGTTTTCTCGTGCCCGTGTATCCTGGCGATACGCTGTCCGCCCAGTCGGACGTGATTGGCCTTAAGCAAAACTCCAGCGGAAAAACTGGTGTCGTCACCGTGCGCACGCGCGGCGTCAATCAGCGCAACGAAACCGTTCTTACCTATGTGCGCTGGGTGATGGTGAATAAGCGCGAGCTTTCCGCTCCGGCGCCCGCGCCAGTCAATCCGCACTTGGCGGATTTTGTCTCGCCCAACGATTTGGTGCTGCCTGCCGGGCTCGATTTCAGCGGTTACGATTTTGCGCTTGCCGGCTCGCCGCATGCGTTCGAGGATTACGCTATTGGCGAGCGCATCGACCATGTCGACGGCATGACGCTGGAAGAGGCCGAGCACCAACTCGCCACGCGCCTTTACCAGAACACCGCCAAAGTGCATTTCGACAATCTGGCTCAGCAGGGCACGCGCTTCGGCAAGCGGTTGGTCTATGGCGGCGTGGCGATCTCGCTGGCGCGCGCGCTGGCCTTCAATGGCCTTGGCAACGCCGCTCTGATGCTGGCCATCAATGCCGGGCGCCACGTCAATCCGCTGTTCGCTCACGATACGCTCTACGCGTGGTCGCAGGTGCTTGATACCGCCGATCTCGGGGCCGCCGGCGCGCTCCGGTTGCGGCTGGTGGCGCTCAAGAACCAGAACGCCCACGCGTTCACGGATAGGGCGGAGGGCGGCGATTATGCCGAGCACGTCGTGCTGGATTTTGATTATTGGGCCGCGATCCCGAAACGAGGGTGACCCCCCGCGACAATTGCGAGCCGTGCGGCGAATTGACAGCCGCGCCCCCCCGCCTAATCTCGCGCGCGTTGGATTCCGTATTTTACTCAAAGACAAGAGGCGCTCATGGCCGGCGCGACCCGCCCGGGCTCAAGACCAGTTTCGCCGCATCTGACGATCTGGCGCTGGCACATCACGATGCTGAGTTCGATCCTGCATCGTCTCTCCGGCATTGCGCTCTATGGCGCGGCGATCGGGTTCGCGTTTTGGCTGATGGCCGCAGCGGCCGGGCCTGAGACCTTCGCCAAGGTGCAAACTGTGCTCAACGCTTGGTACGGCCAGGCGGCGCTTTATTTGATCGTCGCGGCCTCCGCCTACCATCTCGCCAACGGCATCCGCCATCTTGTGTTCGACACCGGCGCTGGCCTTGAGCCCGCCGACGCTGACACCAGCGCTTGGTTCGCCGTCCTGTTCGCCATCGCCGCGCCCATCGGTCTGTGGGCCCTGGTGACGTTCGGAGCCTGATTCCCATGAGCGCACCCAAGAACGCCATGCGCACGCCGCTCGGCAAGGTTCGCCATCACGGCGCCGGCAAAGAGGGCACCGGCCATTTCATCGCCACGCGGGCCACGTCGGTCGCGCTGGCGCTGTTGTTGCCTTGGTTCATCGTTACTGCGGCGCTATCGCTGCGCACGGGCTATCTCGGCGCGATCGATTTCCTCACCACCCCGGTCAACGCCGTGGGCGTGATCCTGCTGGTCGCCATCGGCTTCTACCATATGTCGCTCGGCATGCAGGAAGTCGTGCTCGATTACATCGAACGGCCCTTGAGCAAGGCGTTGCTGCTTCTTCTCAACGCGTTCGTGCCCTTGGCGCTCGGCGTCGGCGCCGTGTTCGCCGTGCTGATCGTGAATTTCGGAGTTTGACGTCTTTGGCCGCTTATACCTGGATCGATCACACCTTTGACGTTGTCGTTGTCGGCGCCGGCGGATCGGGCTTGCGCGCCGCCCTCGGCGCGGCGCAGGCCGGCTTGAAAACCGCCTGCATCAGCAAGGTGTTTCCCACCCGCTCGCACACCGTCGCCGCGCAGGGCGGCATCTCCGCCGCGCTTGGCAACATGGGCGAAGATAAGTGGCAGTGGCATATGTTCGATACCGTGAAGGGATCGGATTGGCTCGGCGATCAGGACGCGATCGAGTATCTCACCCGCAACGCGCCCGCCGCCGTGTATGAGCTTGAGCACTGGGGCGTGCCGTTTTCGCGCACGGAAGAAGGCAAGATTTATCAGCGCGCCTTCGGCGGCATGACCAAGAATTTCGGCGAAGCGCCAATCCAGCGCACCTGCGCCGCCGCCGACCGCACCGGCCACGCTATGCTGCACACCATGTATGGCCAATCGCTGCGGCACAGCGTTGATTTCTTCATTGAGTTTTTTGCGCTCGATCTGATCATGGACGCCGATGGCGCTTGCCGCGGCGTGACCGCCTGGAAGCTTGAAGACGGCACGCTGCATCGCTTCCGCGCCCAAACCGTCGTGCTGGCCACCGGCGGCTACGGCCGCGCCTATCTCTCCTGCACCTCAGCCCATACCTGCACCGGCGATGGCAACGCCATGGTGCTGCGCGCCGGCCTGCCCCTGCAGGATATGGAGTTCGTGCAATTCCACCCCACCGGCATTTTCCCCGCCGGCTGCCTCATCACCGAAGGTGCGCGCGGGGAGGGCGGCTATCTCACCAATTCAAACGGCGAACGCTTCATGGAGCGCTATGCGCCCACCGTGAAAGACCTCGCTCCGCGCGACATGGTTAGCCGCGCGATGACGCTTGAAATACGCGAAGGCCGCGGCGTCGGTCCGAACAAGGATCATATCTTCCTGCACCTCGACCACCTCGATCCCAAAGTGCTGCACCAGCGCCTTCCCGGCATCTCCGAAAGCGCCAAGATTTTCGCCGGCGTTGACGTCACGCGCGCGCCGATCCCGGTCTTGCCCACCGTTCACTATAATATGGGCGGCATCCCAACGAACTATCACGGCGAAGTCGTCACGCTGAAGAACGGCAATCCCGATGAGATCGTGCCCGGCCTCATGGCCGTGGGCGAAGCGGCCTGCGTCTCCGTGCACGGCGCCAATCGCCTGGGCTCAAATTCGCTGATTGACCTTGTCGTGTTCGGGCGCGCGGTGGGCCTGCGCTGCGGCGAGGTGCTAAAGGCCGGCGCGTCGCAGCCCGATCTGCCCGCCAGCGTCACCGATGGCCACCTCTCGCGCTTCGATCGCTTCCGCAACGCCAGCGGCAAAACCCCCACTGCCAAGCTGCGCGATAAAATGCAGCGCGCCATGCAGGAAACCTGCGCCGTCTATCGCACCGGCGATGTGCTGAAGGAAGGCGTGCAACGTATCGCCCAAACTTGGGGTGAAATCGGCGATGTGCGCGTTACCGATCGCTCGCTGATCTGGAACAGCGATCTGGTGGAGACGCTCGAATACGATAACCTCATTGCCCAGGCCGCCGTCACCGTAAACAGCGCCGCCAACCGCACCGAAAGCCGCGGCGCCCACGCGCGTGAGGACTTTCCCGAGCGCGACGATGATCACTGGATGAAGCACACGTTGGCTTGGCTTGATGCGAAAACCGGCGCGGTGGAGATCGACTACCGTCCCGTACACACCAACACCATGACCAACGAGGTCGAATACATTCCGCCGAAAAAGCGGGTGTATTGATCGGGCCCTCACGGGC
>JAEUMU010000242.1 GCA_016791325.1 Hyphomonadaceae bacterium | reverse complement strand
CTGATAGACGGTGCCTTTGGTGGCGCGGTCTCCGGTGCCCATCGCCAGCACGGTCACGGTATCAATGGCGGCCATGATGGCCTGCCCGCTAACGACGCCGGCGAAGAACTTCAGCGGCTCCGAGGCCGGCAGGCGCGCGCGCACGCGCCCAGGCTCCACCTCAAAGTCGCACAAGCCCAATTCCTTCACCCATGGTGCAAAAATGAACGCATACGCCTGCTCAACGGTGGCGGGCGTGATCGGAAAGAGGTCGCGCGGCGGCATCATTGGCCGACTAGGCCATGCTTCCGGCGCGGCGTCCATGGGATTGCCGGGCCGGCCCCGCTTCCCCTAAATCACGGTCATGCCCAACGATAACGTCACGCCCTTCCGCCGTCCGCCGCGCCGCGCGCCCGCGCCGCAGCAGCCGGGCGGGCTTGGCTTCAAAACCCATCGCGGCAAGGCCATGCTGGTGCAGGCGCTGACGCTGGCGGCGTTCCTGGTGAACTTCTTTTTCCCCGCGCCGCCCTGGTCGTTCATCGGCCTGGCTATCGGCATCGCGGCGGTCGTGCTGGCTTACACCAATCGCGGCCAAGCCATGCCGTGGGCGAACACCCATCACGAGCACGCCCTGCGCACGCTCGTTATCGGTTACGCGATCTGGGTGCTAGCCTCATTGCTGACCTACGTGCACGGCGCGCTGGCGATGGCGACGTTCTACATCCAGATCGTGGTGGTGATTTGGGCCGGGCTGCGCGCCGGCGTGGGCTTGATTTTCGCCGGTTTACGCAAGGCGATCCCAAACCCGCAAGGCTGGTTCATCTAGTCCGCGATGGCGCAGCCATAGCCATCTTCAAACGCCGCCGCCGCATGCACGGCGCCGAACAGCACGCTCGCCCGCACCGTATCGCCTGATTGGGTGACGCTGATCTGGCCGCGTGCGTCCTCCGGAAAATCGGCCAGGCAGCTTTCCAACGTGCGCCCGCTTACATGCAGGCAAGAGCAGGTCTGCTTGGCGGCGTAGCCGGTGGCGATACGGGCGTAAGCGTATTCATCCTGGAAGGTCCAGATCAGGCCCGGCACGATCACCCCCGCGAGCGCCACGGCGATCACAATCAGCCAGCGTTTGCGCGACACCGCCGCTTCCCCCTATGCTCCGCCCGCTGAGCATAGCCAAGGCGAGGGGATGCGTCATGCTGCGTGGGGCGCTGGCGGCGTTGTTTTTTGTGTTCGCCGCGCCAGCTTGGGCGCAGCCCGCGACGCTCTACCCGCTGCCGCCGCAACCGGCGGGCGTGCCCTGGCCCGCGGCGGACTGGGAAAGCGCGCCGCTGCCCGATGACGTGGATCGCCCCACGCTCGACCTCGCCGTCACCGAAGCGTTCGCCGGCGAACATCCGCTGATGGGTGAAACGCGCGCCGTCGTCATCGTGCAGGGCGGGCGCATCGTGTTCGAGCGCTACGCGCCTGGTTATGCGCGTGAGACGCGGCTGATTTCCTGGTCGATGGCCAAGTCGGTGACGCACGCTCTGGTGGGCGCCGCGGTGCTGCAAGGGCGCATCGCCATTGATACGCCGATGGGCAGCCCGCACTGGCGCGCGAGCGACCGGCGCTCGTCCATCACTTGGCGGCAATGGCTGCAGATGGTGGATGGCCAGGACTATCTTGAGATCGGCGCGCCGAGCGTGCTCGAGAACGACGTCACGCACATGCTGTACGGCCGCGGGCGCGGCGATACTGCGCGCTTCGCCGCCGGCTTGCCGCTGATCCACGATCCCGGCGCGCACTGGAACTACAACTCCGCCGGCACGGTGCTGATCGCCGATGCGCTGACGCGCGCGATTGTGCCGGATCCCCGTGACGCGCGTGATCGCCGCCAGCGCATGCGCGCTTGGATGCAGGCCTCGCTGTTCGGCCCCATCGGTATGGACCCCGTGGTCGAGTTCGACCCGAGCGGGCTCTATTATGGCAGCGCCCTGGTGTGGGCGACGGCGCGTGATTTCGCGCGCTTCGGCTACCTTTATCTGCGTGATGGAGTCTGGAACGGCCGGCGCGTGCTGCCGGAGGGGTGGGTCGATTTCGCGCGCACGCGCGGGCCTGATCGCGCCAGCGATATCTACGGCGCGCATTGGTGGCTTACGCCTGCAAGCGGGCCGGGCGCGCCGCAGCGTTCGTTGATCACCGATCCGCGCATGGCGGACGCCTTTTCGGCGCAGGGCCATGAAGGGCAGATTATCGTCGTGGCGCCATCCAAGGATCTGGTCATGGTGCGGCTGGGGCTCTTTCACGGCGAAGCGGAATCGTGGGATGCGCTGGGCGATTGGTCGACGCGCCTTATTGGCGCCTTCGGGGACCGGCCGGCGCGCTAGAGCGAAGGAGAGAATGCATGGCCGAAGAAGCAAAGGTGCAGGCCGCCAAGCTCCTGCGTGACGCCGGCTTCAAGTATCTCGCCGCCGAACTTGAGCACGGGTCGCTCTCCGGCCTCGCGAAGGATGAGCCGTTCTTCCTGCTGTGCGGGCGTGACAGGCTGGCGCCTACGGCCATCAAAGCCTGGATCGAAGCAGCGCGGATTTCAAACGTGCCCGATCACAAGCTCGAAAGCGCGCACGAGACTATCGAGGCCATCGAAGGCTGGCCGGGCGATCGCCACTATCCAGATTAGTGATAGTGCGTCAGCGCCGCATGCGCGCGGTCGAGCTCATGGTAGATTGCCTGGCGCATATCGGTATCGCGCACACGTGAAAGGCGTGACGCCAGGCTCGAAAGCACATGCGCAGTTTCGTATTCGTGGCCCATGTCTGCAAGTGCGGCTACGCCCTGGGCGCGGTCGATAAAGCTGGTGACGCGTTGAGCGTCCGCCTCGAGTACGCGCATCCGCAATTGCCGAAGCGCCGTGGCTAGCGGCGGCGGCGGGCCGGCATAATTCTCGCGCCGGCGTTCGCGCACGCGCAAGCCGGCGCCTTTGCGCCGCCTGTCAGGCCCGAAATAGTTCTGATGATCAACCCAAAGCATCGTCGTTTCACTTCGCTGCGTTTTGCAGCACACGCGTTCTGCGTGACGCCAGCATCACAAAAGATGATGAGGATTTCGTTCAGCGCAACGGCGCAAACGCAGTGAACGCGCGTTAGCCAAGCCCCAGCATGGAGCGGATTTCCGCCGCCGTTTTGCCGTCTTCGCGCAAGGCCCGCAGCGTTGCGGCGGCTTCTCGTTTGGCAAGGCGCTTGCCGTCTTCGCCGAGGATCAGCCGATGATGGCGATACATCGGTTGCGGCAGCTCAAGCAGGCGCTGCAGCAGCACGTGCAGGTGCGCCGCCTCGCGTAAATCCTCGCCGCGGATCACATGCGTGACCCCGGCCTGCGCGTCGTCCCAAACTGACGCGAGGTGGTAGGAGGCGGCAAAATCCTTGCGCGCCAGCACCACATCGCCGAGGCGTTCCGGTTCGGCGCGGACGGGGCCTGTCTCATCTTCGAACACGAGCGCAAAATAGGCAGGCCCAAGAGCCGCGCGCGCTTTCTTCAGCGAGAGCCGCCAGGCGAATGCTTCGCCCGCCTGTAGCCGCGCGGCTTCCTCCTCTTGCGCCAACGCTTCGCCGGTGAATACATCGCCATATTCGTGCGGGGCGGAAGCAATCGCTTCGGCCACCTCGCGTCGCGTGCGGAAGCAGCGATAAACCAATTGGCGATCGATCAGGCCCTGCAGCACGGCCTCATACTCGCCCATATGCTCGGATTGGCGGCGCACCGGCGCTTCCCACGCAAGGCCAAGCCAAGCCAAATCCTCGAAGATCGCGTCTTCGAACTGCGCCCGCACGCGGCCCTGATCGATATCCTCGATGCGCAACAAAAAACGCCCCCCCGCGGATTGGGCTGCGTCAAAGGCAGTCAGCGCTGAAAACGCATGCCCTAGATGCAGATACCCCGTCGGCGAGGGCGCAAAGCGGGTGACGAAGCTCATGCGTCCATCGCTTAGCCTGCTTTCCGGTTTGCCCGAAGCGGGGTTTCTCCGTCCGGCGTGCGCGCGCGCCATTGCGCCTCTCTCCAGAGCCGCTACCTAAGCCGCCATGACAGTTTTCATCGATGGCCCGCGCGTTCCGCCCGCGCGTGGCGGCAGGCCCGATGCGCTGGTGATCCTGCTGCATGGCTACGGCTCCAACGGCGCGGATCTTATCAGTCTGGCGCCGATGTGGGCCCAGCAGATGCCCGGCGCGGCGTTCGTCGCGCCCAACGGCGTCGCGCCCGTGCCGCAGGCGCCGGGCGGCTACCAATGGTTCGCGTTGAGCCATCCCGATCCCCAGTTGCTGGAGCAGGGGGCGCGCCTGTCCGCGCTTTCGCTTGATCGCTTCATCGATCGGGAGCTGGAGAAGTACGGGCTGGACGAAAGCCGCCTGGCGCTGGTGGGCTTTTCGCAGGGCACGATGATGGCGCTGCACGTGGGGGTGCGTCGCGCCCGCCCCGCCGCTGCGATCCTGGGCTATTCCGGCGTGTTGGTGGGCGGGAGCCGGCTTAAGGAGGAGATGCAGGCCAAGCCGCCCATCCTGCTGGTCCACGGAGACCAGGACGACACCATCCCGATCACCGCCATGTTTGAGAGCGCGGAAATGCTGGCAGCTTCTGGGCACGGCGCGTGCTGGCATATCTCCTACGGCGTGCCTCACGGCATCGGTCCAGACGGTTTGGAGCTCGGTGGGGCGTTTCTGGCCGCCAACCTGAAGCCGCGGTCGCTGGCCGCGGCGCGCTGAGCCGCCGTTTTTGGCCGTCACGTTGCGGCGCTGTCACAAACCTTTCGCTGCAAATCAGTTAGTCTATGATTGCGTACGTGCTATATTGCACCTGCGAAGGGAGTGAGCGTCTTCAGTCCATCCTGTTTGATACGCCACCGCGAACAGACCCGGCCGCACTGTCGGAGCGGCCGCCAATGAACGTTTCCAGCGCACCGCTTGCGGGCTTTCCGGCGCTGGTTCTGAACGCCGATTTCCGCCCGCTGTCCTACTATCCGCTCTCGCTTTGGCCATGGCAGGAAGTGGTGAAAGCGGTCTTCCTTGAGCGCGTGGATGTGGTCGC
>JAEUMU010000229.1 GCA_016791325.1 Hyphomonadaceae bacterium | reverse complement strand
CATCGCCGGCGTTGAGTGGTTCGCCCATCCCTGGGAAATGCATCCGCGTAAGGCCAAAGAAATGCTGCTCACCGGCGCGCCGATTTCGGCGTCCGACGCCGAAAAGCTCGGCATGGTCAATCGCGTGGTGCCCCGAGCGGATCTGGAAAGCGCCACACTCGCGCTCGCCCAGCAAATTGCGCTGCAACCCACCTTCGCGACACGCATGGTGAAGTTGGCGGTGAATGGCACGCAAGACGCACAAGGGCGCCATTCCGCCATGCAGAATGCATTCGCGCTACACCAGCTTGGCCATAGTCATTGGATGGAAGTGGCTGGCGTGCCGGTAAATCCCGATGGCATCCACGCCAACGTCAAGAAGAGCTACGCCGCGGGCGAAGAACCCTTCCGCGCGCCGAAGAAGACAGAACAATAGGAACAAGCCCATGGCGGAAACGCAATCGATCGGCGCCGCCGACGCCAAGCCAGCACGCAGGGGGGAACGCTTTATTGTGCGCACGCTGGCGGGGCTGGTGCTGGCGGCTTCAAGCGGCGCGCTCGCCACCTTGGCGTTTCCGCCTTTCGATCTGTGGCCGCTAATTTTCGTCGCCTTTGTGCCCATGGCAGTGGCGCAGCACCGCGTCATGCCGCGCGCACTTGCCCCATTGGCGCCGGGCGCAGGCATCGCCGTCTATTATGCGGGCCAGCTTTCCGCCGGCCTCGCGGATGGCGATGTAGTTTGGTACATTCAGCTTTGGCCGCTTTATGTGGGCCTGTTTGTGGCTGCGTTGTGCTGGCCGGGCCGGCATTTTCACGAACGCACCGGCTATCGCTGGATCGCTGTGAGCTTTCCCCTGGCTTGGACCGCGATTGACGCGGCGCGCATGCTTTCCGGCGTCGACGTGCTGGCCGGCACCTGGGGCAATCCCGCCTATGCTCTGTACGAACTGCCCCACTTGCTGCAGCCGCTCGCGCTGATTGGGATTTTCGGCCTCGAGTTCCTGCTGCTGGTCATCAACTTCGCCATCGCCGGCTTGCTCATCGCTGCGCTCAGCCGCGATGGTGCGCGCGTGCGTTGGGCGGGCGGTGCGGCGGCGATCACAGCCGCCTTTGCAATCGGCTGGGGCGCAGTATCGATGGCGATGTTTACGCCTCAGCAAGGCGGCCTGCGCGTCGCGCCAGTGATGAGCAACTCGCGCATCGAGACTGAGGCGGATTTCCAAAATCTCTTCACCGTCACCCGTGAAGCCGCCCAACAGGGCGCGCAGGTCGTGGTGTGGCATGAAGGCGCGCTGAGGTTTGATCCCCTCGTGGAGCGCACGGAAGAGCTGCGCGCGCTGGCGCGAGAAACCGGCGCCTACCTCGCCATCGGCTATCGGCTGATTGAGGAAAGCGGGCTCGCGCGCAATGAGGCTGTGGTGTTCGCGCCGGATGGGCGAACCTTCGGGCCTTATGGCAAGTCGCACCCGGGCCGCTTCGCTGGCGATCTCAGCGATACGGGCGGCGAATACAAAGTTTACGACACCACGCTCGGCCGGATCGCCACGATCATTTGCTACGATCTCGACTTTACCGATTCCGCGCGCGAGATGGCCCGGCGCGGCGCGCAATTCATAGCGGTGCCCTCCAACGACGTGCCCGCCATCGCCGGGACGCACTATACGCACTTGGTGTTCCGCGCGATTGAAAACAGGCTGCCCATGGCCAAGGCCGACAGCTTCTTCGACACCGCCATCATTGATGCCTGGGGCCGCATCTTGGCGCGCGAGGTGAACCTGCTCACGCGCGAGCAGGCCGCCGCACGCGACACCGCCACTGACATCGCCCCGACCGCCATTATCGCCGACGTGCCGCTGGGCGGAGCGGGCACCTTCTACACACGCTTTGGCGATTGGTTTGGCTGGCTTGTGATGGCCGGCGCCGCGCTGGGCTTTCTGGCTGGGGCGATGATCAGTTTTCGCAAGGCGCGCCCGTGAGATTCGACGAATATCGCCGCCATGATGCGATCGGCCTGGCCGCTCTGATCGCCAACGGGGACATCAGCCCTGACGAAGCGCTCGACGCCGCACTTGAGCGCGCGGAAGCCGTGAACGGCAAGATCAACGCCATCATTCTCGACCTCGAGGATGAAGCGCGCGCAGCCATCGCCGCAGGCTTGCCACAAGGCCCGCTGCGCGGCGTGCCCATGCCAATCAAGGACATCAGCGTGCATATGCGCGGCCACCCCACTGGGGCGGGCTCGCGCCTGTTCGCGTCGCAGCCGGCCAGCGAGGATAGCGCCCTCATCCGCCTCTACCGCGAGGCGGGCATGGTTTTGTTCGCCAAGACAAACACGCCGGAGTTCGGCCTTTCGCCAATCACAGCGCCGCGCGCCAACGGCGCCACGCGCAATCCGTGGGACATTGGCCGGACCAGCGGCGGCTCTTCGGGCGGCGCGGCGGCGGCGGTGGCGGCCGGCGTTACGCCAGCGGCGCACGGCAGCGATGGCGGCGGCTCCATTCGCATCCCAGCGTCCTGCTGCGGCCTATTCGGCCTGAAGCCTTCACGCGGGCGGGTTTCGCTTGCGCCCAGCGGCGAGGGCTGGGGCGGCCTTTCCGTGCAGCATGCGCTGACGCGCAGCGTGCGAGATAGCGCCCTATTGCTCGACATCGCCTGCACGCCGCAATTGGGCGATCCCTACTGGATCGATCCGCCGCGTGAGAGTTTTCTTTCCCAGGTTGGCCGCGACCCGGGCCGCCTGCGCATCGCTTTCACAGACACAGCGCTCACTTTCGGCGCGCCGGAGGCCCCATGCGCGCAAGCCGTGCGCGATACCGCGGCCTTACTCGCCTCGCTCGGCCATCATGTCGAAGAAGCGCGCCCGCAGCTCGATTATCACGCCATGGCCGCGCATGGCTCAGTGGTGGTCTCCACCAGTGTCGCGGCCATGCTCAACGCCGAAGCGACGCGCCGTGGCGCGCCGGTCAGGGAAGATGAGGTCGAAGCGCTGACATGGCTGATTTATCAATCGGGCCTGGGGGTCAGCGGCGCTGAAGGTGCTTTGGCCCGTCAGCAGCTTTACGCGCTGGGCCGCGAAATGTGCCGCTTCTTCGCCAACTACGACATGCTCGTCCTGCCCACTTTGGCGCAACCGCCGCTGCTCATCGGCGCGCTCGACAGCGATGCTAAGGATTTGAGCGGTTACGCCGAGGAGCTTTACGCCTTTATGCCCAACACCCAGCCCTTCAACGCCAGCGGCCAGCCTGCCGCCAGCATCCCGCTGGCTTGGCACGCAGGCCTGCCCATCGGCGTGCAGGTGGTGGCGCGCCCGGGCGACGAGGCGGGCCTTATTCGCCTCGCGGCGCAACTTGAGCAGGCCCAGCCCTGGTTCGATCGCGTCGCGCC
>JAEUMU010000212.1 GCA_016791325.1 Hyphomonadaceae bacterium | reverse complement strand
AACGGAGGGCCTAATGCGCATCGCCGGACTTATTCTGATTGCATGGATCGCCATGCCTCTGGCCGCGAGAGCCGAAGTCGCCGCCGCGAGCGAAAGCGGCTTCCTCATCCGCGCCGAAGCACACACCGAAGCCTCCCCGGCGGAAACCTGGCGCGCACTGACCCGGCCGAACCGTTGGTGGAGCAGCGCCCATACCTATTCTGGCGACGCCCGCAATCTCAGCCTCGACGCGCGCGCCGGGGGCTGCTGGTGCGAGCGCTGGGCGGGAGGCTCGGTGGCCCACGCACGCGTGTTGGCTGCATTCGAACATTCCGGCGCGCGCACGCTGCGGCTGGAGGGGTCGCTCGGCCCACTGCAGGACATGGGTGCGGTCTCGATCCTGACATTCACCGTCCGCCCGCACGGCGCGGGATCGACAGTCACCATGACATACCGTGTCGCAGGGGACGCAGTGCTTGGCTTAAACGCCCTTTCCGGCCCCGTGGACGCGGTTTTGATGGAACAATTTGACCGTCTCATCCGCTTAAGCGCTCACGGATCGCCAAATTAGGCGTATGTGTTCAGTTCCCACTCAGGCGGGACGGACGAAAAGCAAAGCGGAACGGGGCGCCACACGCCCGGTCACGTACCAATGGAGGGTTTCTCATGATCCGGAAATTTCTGGCGGGGCTCGCAGCAGCCGTGCTGATCACGGCTTGCACCACCGTCGATACGGTCACGGGTGAGCGTACTTATAACCGCACCGCCACCGGCGCGATCATCGGCGCCATCGGGGGCGCGGCGGCAGGCACGCTGGCCGGCGGCGACGATCGCCGCAACGCGCTGATCGGCGCTGGCGTCGGCGCGCTCGCTGGCGCCGCCATCGGCAGCTACATGGACCGCCAAGAGCAGAACCTGCGCGAACGGCTGGCGGGCAGCGGCGTAGGCGTCACGCGCGTGAACCAGCAGCAAATTATGCTGAACTTCCCTGCCGACCTGACGTTCGATTTCAACCGCGCCGACGTGAAGAGCCAATTCGTGCCGACGCTGAACAACGTCGCCAACGTGCTGCGCGATTATCCCCAAACCACGGTGGACGTGTACGGCCACGCCGATTCCGTGGGCTCGGATGACTACAACATGGATCTGTCGCGCCGGCGCGCCAGCAACGTGGCTGACGTCCTGGCCCGCGGCGGCGTCATTCCGCAGCGCCTCTACGTGACCGGCTACGGCGAAACCCGCCCGATCGCCGATAACGGCACGGACTCAGGCCGCGCACGCAACCGCCGTGTTGAGGTCTTCATCAGCGCCTTTACCGGCTAAGACGCTTCACACGACCTCTAGAAAAAGCGCCGCCGCGCCCGAAGGCGTGGCGGCGCTTTCATGTTTAGCGGCGCCGGTGTTTAGCGCTGCCCGCCCTGCGGCTTGCGCTGCTTGCGGTATTTCGGCGGAGCGCCCGCGTTCGACCACACGGAATTGCCCTTGCGATCGCGCCGATCGCCCTCGTCGCGACCGCGCTGGGCGCCATGGCCCTGCTTGGCGTGCGCCTTGCCGTGCGCTTCGCTGGCGTGATGCTTCTGCGGCGCGCGCTTGCGCGCGGGATGTGCGCGCTGGGCCGGCCCTTTGGGACGCGGCGCGCGCTCATCGGCGCGCGGCGCAGCGAGCGAATAATCCGTCTCCAGCACCGGCACCGCCTGCTTCGTCAGCCTTTCGATGTCGCGCAGATACGCACGCTCATCCGGCGCGCAGAACGAAATTGCGACACCACCCTGCCCGGCGCGGGCCGTGCGGCCGATACGGTGAACGTATTGCTCCGGCACGTTGGGCAGGTCGTAATTGATGACGTGGCTGACATCATCGACGTCGATGCCGCGCGCAGCGATTTCGGTTGCGACGAGCAATCGCGCTTGGCCCTTCTTGAAGGCCTCCAGCGCGCGCGTGCGCTGGCCCTGGCTCTTGTTGCCGTGGATCGCTTCCGCATCGAAGCCCGCGCTTTCCAGCTTGCGCATCACGCGGTCAGCGCCGTGCTTGGTGCGCGCGAACACCAGCGCGCGGGTGATGGTCTTATCGGCCAGCAAAGCATGCAGCAGATCCTGCTTCTTCATCTGGTCGACGTGCACCACCGCCTGCTCCACGCGTTCGGCGGTAGTCGAAGGCGGGGTCACGGCCACGCGCTCGGCGTCCTGCAGGAACTGGCCCGCCAGCTCGGCGATCGGCGCCGGCATAGTGGCGGAGAAGAACAGCGTCTGACGCTTCACCGGCACAAGCTTGGCGATGCGCTTCAAATCATGGATGAAGCCCATGTCGAGCATGTGATCGGCTTCGTCGAGAACGAGAATCTCGACGGCGTCCAGCCGCACCGAGCGCTGCGCCACGTGATCGAGCAAACGTCCCGGCGTCGCCACCAGCACGTCGACGCCCCGATAAAGCGCCTGCTTCTGCTTGAACATCGAAGCGCCGCCAAACACGACGGCCACCGAGAGGCCAAGAAAGCGCCCGTAGGCGCGGAAGGAATCGCCGATCTGCGCGGCAAGCTCGCGTGTGGGCGCCAGCACCAACGCACGGCACGATTTTTCGCCGGCATGTTTGCGCGCCTGATGCAAACGGTCGAGCATCGGCACGGCGAACGCGGCGGTCTTGCCGGTGCCGGTTTGCGCCAGCCCGATCAGATCGCGCCCTTTGAGCACAATGGGGATGGCTTGTTGTTGGATGGGAGTTGGCGCGGTGTAGCCGTCAGCGGCGAGCGCCTTGAGGATCGGCGCGGACACGCCGAGATCTTGAAATGTGGTCACTTAACTTCTTTCGCCCGCACGCGCCTCGCGCGTGGGATCATCAGGTCGGGAACGATGCGACGGCGAAGAAAGGCGGCGAGCGATAGGCTCAAAGCCGAACGTCGATGGTGGCGTTCCGGGGGACCGCGCTCGTAAACGGGTGAAAAACCCAGGCGAGCGGTCGCTGCAGGGCATATCGGCGTAAAGGGTTGAGAAGTCAATAACGCGCCCGGCATAGGCGCCCTGCATCCGTGCCGCCTCCCCCCAGCGGGGTTAAAGCAGCCCGTACTTCTTCTTATCCGCCTTGTTCAGCTGGCGCTTGGCGATCGCGCGCAAGCCGGGGCGGCTGTAAAGCTGATCCAGCGGCAGGTCGCTCAGCTGCGCCAGCGCCACCACATCCGGCTCACGCCCATCGCCAGCCCGCCCTACGCGCACCTCCCACCACACGTCGCCCTTCAGCTTGTGCAACTCGGTTTTGGAGTCGAGCACGCGCATGCGCTCGGCGCGGGCCTTATCGTCCGCCCGCTGCTTGGCGCGCCAGCGGGCGCTTCGCGTCTTATACTCCGGGTTCTCGCGCAGCAGGCCTGTGCGCGGGTGCACGTAGAAACGGCTGGAATCCTGCGCCAACGCACGCTCGCCGCCGAAACGCGGCGTCACCATCACTACGCCGTTCTTCATCCGCGTCGCGATGGCGACGAAATCGGTCAAGTGATCGCGCACGTGCTGCTGTACGGTGGAAGTCGGCTTCAGGTGCGCGCTGATTTCAGAAAAGACCTTGTCCCAAGGCCGCCCCAACTGGCTTTCCAGATAACGGCGCAGCGGGCTGAGATTTTCGTTGAGCAGTTTGGTTTTGGCCGGCTTCTCGCGCACAGGTTTGCGCGCGCCGCGCCCCGCGCGCACAGGGGCGCCGTCGTCATCTTCGACGACGCGCGTGCGGCCCGCCCGCTTATCCGCCGCGGCGCGCCCGATGCGCGGCCGTTCGACGATCACTTTGCTCATATCCTTACGCATGGGACGCGCGATGTAGGCGCGCCATCGCCGCTCCACAAGTGAAATGCGGAGCATGCGCGCCCGCCAGCCCAGCCCTCAGAGGCGCGAACGCACAGTCCAGCACAAAAGCGCCATGGCGGGAAAAGCGACAAGCGCGACCGCGCGCGAAAAATAGCCTAGATTGGCCGCCGTCACGACGCCGCCGAGCCCGAACATCAGGGCGACGAGAACCGCGCTCAGCCCGAAACTGGCGAACACGATCCAACGCGCTGCGCCGCCATCCCGCAGCGCCAGCGCGGCAAACAGCGGCGCGAGAAGCCCCGCTGGAAAAAGCCCGAAGCCGTAGTGCAAGGGATTGGGCAGCGGGAATAGTCCGCTCATGGCCATGGCCCCACCGAACAAAATCATGCCAAGCGCCGCGAGAACGGCGAGCACGCTGGCGCCGCCCGTCTGCCGCAGGTCGAGAAACAGGCCAACGCCGCCCGCGATAGCGCACACGCCCGTCAGCATGAAGCCGACATTGGCGACGATCGGCGCCGATACGCCGCAACACCCGAGTTCGCTCGGCTGTTGGGTGGCGATGTCAAAATCGGGATTGAACGCCATGGCTGCGGCCTGGCTGGCGAAATAGATCAAAGGCACGCCGATGCCGCCGGCAAGAAGAAGTCGCGCACTCATGGCTAGCCCCCCGCAAGGCGCGCAAACAACGCCAACATCAGGGCGCTTTTGGGCCGCGCGGGCGCGCTTAACCGGGCAGCGGCGTGTCTGTGCGGAAGCGGGGTGTCCAGTGTTCAAGCGTGGCGCTGAAAATTCCGCTCATGATGGCGGGATCAGCGGCCAACATCGCCTCCGCCTCGGCCAGATCGGCGGCGATCATGATGGCCAGCCCACCGCGATCATCGAAGCCTCCGCCGGCGAACAGCCGCCCTTGCTCCATCAGCCCGCCAATATAGCGCGCGTGCGGCCCCAAGCCCTGCTCACGCATCGGCACGCCCTCGCGCCAGGCGGGGCCAGGCCGATAGATCACCACGAACAGCGCGCCCGCGCGCGCTGCGGCGGCGCCGCCGGGCGCAGGCGCCTGCGCATGAGCGCACGCCGCGCCTGCCAAAAGCATCACCACCAGCGCCGCCGCGCCTGCCGCCAACCGCATGCCCTTCTTCATCCGCGTCATCCCCATCAAACCGCCCCGCGCCCAGACACCCACCGCCGCAAGCCCGTCAGCACGCCCCACGCACCCCAACGGCCACGCCGTCAGAACCGCCTGCTAGCCATGTCCATACCATATGGTATGGTTTGTTCATGGCAAATCACAAATCGGTGCGCAGCTGAAATGGGTAAAGCTAAGCCCGCCCCACGCTTTGGGCGCGAAGATTGGATTGAACTCGGCCTGCGGCTGCTGGCGCGGCAGGGGCCGGAAACGCTGACGCTTGAGCGGCTCACGCAGGCGGCGGGGAAAACGCGCGGCTCGTTTTACCATCATTTTGTCGATCATCAGGCCTTCCTGGCCGCGCTGGGCGAATATTGGCTGGCCCACGAAATCGACGCCGTGATCGCGCGTATCGACAAGGCGCCCGCCGCCCGGCGCGAAGCGCTTGCGCGCCACGCCGCAGGCATCGATCACGCGCTTGAGCGCAACCTGCGCAGGCTCGCGGCGAGTGAACCAGTCATTGCCGAAGTGGTCGCGCGTTCGGACGCCAAGCGCATCGCTTATCTGGCGCGTATGTTTCGCAGCGAGTTGAAGCTCGCCGCCGCAGAGGCGCTGGCGCGCGCCCGCATTCAGCACAGCTTCTTTGTCGGCGCGCAAATGGTGTTTCCGAAGGCCGACGCGCGCTTTCAGCTCAGCCTGCAGAAAACCCTGGGCGCGGCGCTCTGGCGGAAATAATCACGCCGCAGCGGGTTCGACGAAATCTTTCCAGTTGCGCATGTATTGCACAAACGCCGGGCTCAGCCCCTCCTGGTGCAGATAAGCCTCGCTCACTGGCGTCGCGCGCGCGGCGAAATTCGCGTCAGCGGCGACGCGTTTTGGAAAGTCGTGGTGCAAAATCGCCGCGCGGCCGATCAGCGGAAAGTCAAAGCCCGCCGCAAGCACCGCGCGCGCATCCTCCGCCGACATGATCTTGCCCGCCCCACCGAGCCGCACGCCGCCACGCGTAAGCTCGGTGAAATACGAAGCGAGCGAGCGCCCCTTGAACGCCTCTTCCTCTGGCTCTTTGCGGTAGTCCCACAGCGAAATGTCGAGGAAATCCACCCTCGCCTCGCGCATCAGACGCTGCGCCACGTCGCGGATTTCGCCCAGCGCCAGGCCCCAGCGCTCCGGAGACAGGCGCACGCCCAAGGTGAAGCCGGGCTTCGTCGCCGCACGTATGCCGTCAACGATCTCAAACAAGAAGCGCGCGCGGCGCTCAGCGTCGCCGCCATAGACGTCCTCGCGGCGGTTGGATTCGGCGCTCAGGAAAGTGCAGATGAGATAGCCGTGCGCGCCATGCAGCTCCACGCCATCAAAGCCCGCGCGTTCGGCGCGCAGCGCGGCGGAAATGAAGCTATCGCGCGCCTGGACAACCTCATCCAGCGTCATCGCTTCGGCCTTAAACTTCTCATCCGCGGAAGGGCCCTTCGGCGTCTTGAGCGAGCGAACGCCGCCATGATGCAATTGCGCGATGGCGAGGCTGCTTTCGCGTTTGATGGCGCCGGCCAGGCGCGTCAGCCCAGGCAGGTGCGCGTCA
>JAEUMU010000195.1 GCA_016791325.1 Hyphomonadaceae bacterium | reverse complement strand
CCGCGCTGATCATGGCGATACACAAAATCTCACAGCGCCAAATGCCGTTGCTGCTGTTCGGCGCGGGCTTGCCGCAGCTGGCGAAATTGGCCGGCGACGCCAAATCCTACGCCGAGCGGCTGTTTGACTATCCGCCGATCGGGCCGCTTTCGGCAGCAGGCGCACGCCTTGCCCTGGCGGGCCCCGCCGAACGCGAAGGCGTACGCTACGAGGACGCGGCGCTTGATTACGTGGTGGAGGAAACGGGGCGCTATCCCTTCTTCCTGCAGGTGTGGGGCGCCCATTGCTGGGAAGCAGCGGTGAAATCGCCGATCACGCTAGCCGACGCGAAGAAGGCCAGCAGCACCGCCACCGCAGCGCTCGACGAAGGCATTTTCAAAGTGCGCCTGGCGCGGCTCACGGAGCGCCAGAAGGCCTACGCCCACGCCATGGCGACGTTCGGCCCGGAGCCCGTCAATTCCTCCGATGTCGCCAAAGCGCTGAACCTGAGCTTGAGCCAAGCCGCCCCTATACGGGACGAGCTGATCAAGAAGGGCATGGCCTATTCGCCCGAGCGGGGGCTGATCGGGTTCACCGTGCCAAAGTTCGACGATTACCTGCGCCGGATCGCGCCACGCGCCCGCGCCGGACGCAAACCAGCCAAGACGTGACGGAGCGGACCGGCTTGCGCCGCCGCCCGGCTTCGCTACCTAAAGCCCCGCCATGGCGCTGACGCCCTCCCCGGTCGACCTCTCCACCCTCGACGCGCGCGCGCGCGAGGTGTTTCGGGAGATCGTGGAGTCTTACCTCGCCACTGGGGAGCCCGTCGGGTCGCGCACGCTTTCGCGCCTGGGCGGGGTTGCGCTTTCCGCCGCCTCGATCCGCAACACCATGGCCGATCTGGCCGCGCTAGGCCTGCTGGAGGCGCCGCACGCGATGGCGGGGCGCCGGCCAACGCAAATGGGGTTGCGCTTCTTCGTCGACAGCCTGCTGCAGCTGGGCGACCTGGCCGAAGAGGAAAAGCGTGAGATCGACGCGCGCATCGCCCGCGCCGGCACCAACCCGCAAGAAGTGCTCGGCGCGGCCTCGGAACTGCTTTCGGGCCTGGCAGGCGGTGCGGGCCTGGTAGTGACGCCGGAGCGCGAAGCCCCCGTGCGGCACGCTGAGATCGTGGCGATCGGGCCAGGGCAAGCGCTGCTGGTGCTGGTGTTTGAAGACAACCAGATCGAAAACCGCCTGATCGCGACGCCGCCCGACCTGCCCTCTTCGGCGCTGAGCGAGGCGGCGAATTATTTGAACGCGCGTTTCAAGGGCAAGACGCTTGCGGAAACGCGCGCGGCCGCCGCCGATGCGCTGGCGCGCGACCGCGCCGCACTCGACCAGGCGGCGGCGAAGCTGGTGCAGAACGGGCTGGTGGAATGGTCGGGCGAAGACCCTACCCTGGGCCGTTCGCTGATCGTGCGCGGGCGCGCCAATCTGCTGCAGGATCCGCAGGCGGTGGCGGACTTGGAACTGGCGCGGCGGCTCTTCGACGATCTGGAAAAGACCAAGGAATTGATTCAAGTGCTCGATCTGGCCAAGGCCGGGGAAAGCGTGCGCGTGTTCATCGGCTCAGAGAACCCATTATTTTCGCTATCGGGGTCGAGCTTGATCGTGGCGCCCTATATGAACGCCGAACGCAAGGTGGTGGGCGCGCTGGGCGTGATCGGACCTACGCGCGTCAACTACGCCCGGGTGATTCCGGTGGTGGACTATACCGCACGTATTGTCGGGCGCGTGCTCGACGGGCGTAGCGAACGGGAGAGGTAGAGGAAGACCATGAGCAACGACACCAACGCCCAACGAGAGCCGGCGCCGGACGCCGACACCGCTGGCGAGGCGCCTGCGCTCGACGCTGCAGCGCTGGAAACTGAACTGGCGAAAGCGCGCGACGATCTGCTGCGCGCGCTGGCGGACGCTGAGAACACCCGCCGCCGTGCTGAACGCCAAGCGCAGGAGGCGCGGGCCTATGCAATTGACCGCTTCGCCAATGATCTCCTGCCGGTGGCCGATACGCTGGGCCGCGCGCTGGCGGCCGCGCCGGATGATTGGCGCAGCGGCGCCGATGAAACGCTGCGCAACATCATGGCCGGGCTGGAAATGACCGAGCGCGCTTTGGTGGAGACGTTCGCGCGCCATGGCCTGCGCCGCGTGGGCCAAAGCGGCGACGTGTTCGATCCGAATGTGCACCAGGCGGTGGCGCAAGCGCCCTCCGCCAAGCCGGCGGGCGTGGTGCTCGACGTCATGCAGCCGGGCTACGTCTTGGGCGACCGCACGCTGCGTGCGGCGATGGTGACGGTATCGGCGGGCCCCCCGGCGGGCGCAAGCGAAGCGCAGAACATCGACATCAAGGTGTAGCCATCCGACGTGCACGCGCGGCATTGCGCGGGCGCAAGGCAAATCAGCGAAGTTCCGCCTCATTTCGCCTTTACGCATCGCATGACGGATTGTTAACCATATCCGTCAAGCGGTTCGAGGAGTGGGACGATGCGGGGAAGATTTCTGATGGGCGCGGCGAGCGCCGCACTGATGCTGGTTTGCGCGGCGCCGGCCGCGCTCGCTCAAAGCGCGGATCAGCCGGGCGATCGCAGCACGCAAGCCCGTATCGAGCCCGGCAGCGCGATCCAGGCGGAGTTCAATCCGGGCAATGACGTGGACTGGTTCCGCCTACGGGTGGAGCCCGGCCAACGCTACCGCATCACACTCGACGCCACGCCGGCGGAAGGTGAAAGCGGCGTCGACCCGGTGCTGTTCGTCTATGATCTGGGCGGCAACCAGCTTGCCTACAATGACGACTCTCGCGGATCGCTGAATTCGGAGCTCTTCTTCACGCACAACGAAAACGTCGACGTTTACCTGGAGGCGCGCCCGGTCAATCCGGAATCGACCGGAAGTTATCGCATCGCTGTTGAAGCCGCGCCCCTCCCCGCAGACGATGTGGGCAACGACGCCAGCACGCGCGGACGAGTCACAGCGGGCAGCCCGGTGACCGGCGCGCTGGAATATGCTGGCGACGTGGATTGGTATCGCCTCAATGCGCGGCGCGGGGTTGTCTATCGCATCGCGCTCAATGGCGGCGACGGCGAAGGCGCACTGCGCGACCCGCTTGTGCGCGTGCTGAGCGCCAGCGGCGAAGAGCTGGCCTACAACGATGACGGCCCCAACGGGTTGAACTCGTACCTGGAGTTTACGCCGAACGCTTCAGGCCCGGTGTTCATTGAGGCCCGCGGCTACGCTGACGCTTACGAGGGCCGCTACACCCTGGATGTTCAATCGGCGCGTCAGCCGCGCGACGCGGTGGCCGGCGACTCCGGCACGCGCGGGCGCATCAATATCGGCCAAAGCGTGGACGGCGTGCTCGATTTTTCGGGCGACCGCGATTGGTACCGCGTGCGGCTGGCGGAAGGGCAGACGTACCGCTTCGGGCTGGAAAGCTCAGGGGATTCGCCGGTGAGCGACCCGCTGCTGCGCCTGTACAACGCGCGCGGCGACGAAGTGGCGATGGACGATGACGGCGGCGGCGGGCTGAATTCGCTGATCGAATTCACTGCCTCCGCCGCCGGTACGTATTACCTCGAAGCACGCGGCTATTCGCAAGACGCCACTGGCGGCTACACACTGCGCGCCCTTGAGGGCGACATTCCCGCGAGCACCTCCACCGATCAAACCCTCTCCGCAGAGGGCGACTATCGGGAAGGCGTGCTCTCCCCCGCAGGAGACCGGGATTGGTATCGCGTCGATCTCAGTGAGGGCCAGGCGCTGCGAATCTCGCTGTGGAAGACGGAAGGCGCGGACGCGCTCAGCGATCCTTATCTCGTCGTCTATGGCCCGGACGGTCAGGAAGTGGCGCGCGATGACGATAGCGGCGGCGATCTAAACGCTTGGCTTGAATACCAAGCGCCGGCGACGGGCGCCTACTACATCGAAGCGCGCGGCTTCAGTGAAGAGGCCGAGGGCCGTTACGCCATTTCGATCGCGCCGGGCGAAATCGGCGCCGATATGGAAAGCGCCGAGCATTTGACGCTGAACATGGGCCGCGTCAGCACCATCAGCACGCCTGAAGATGTGGATTGGTTTGCGCTGGAGATGATCGAGGGCCGCCCCTACCGTATCGCCGTTATTGGCGCGGAGCCCGACGCGCTGGCGGACCCATATCTCACCCTCTACGACGCGAACGGGCAAGCGGTGGCCACCGATGACGACGGCGGCACGGGGCTCAACTCCTATCTCAGCTTCACGCCGGTTACGGGCGGTGTGTATTTCGTCGGCGTTTCCGCGTATGGCGCGGGCGGCACGGGACGCTACGGCGTGATCGCCATGGACACGGAAATCCCGGGGCACATCTACACGGATGAGTCGCTCGACGCCGCCAGCGGAGACGATCGCAGCAGCCGGCTCGATATGCCGGGCGATCTAGACTACTTCCGCGTCGAGCTTGAGCAAGGCGTAAGCTACCAGATCGACGTGACGGGCGCGGGACGCAATCCGCTCTCCGACCCGCTGGTGACGCTGGTGGATGGCGAGAACGCCACCATCGCTTCTGACGATGATAGCGGGCCGGGCCTCAATGCGCGGCTGCGCTTCACGCCGACGACGAGCGGCACGTATTACGTGCAGGTGAGCGGCGCCGGCGGCGTGATTGGCGATTACAACGTCGCCATCGCGCGGCGCTAGGTTGGGGCGAGGCCGGCGTTGCGTATCGCCGCCGGCCTCGTTGTCCCCTAGCCTACGCCATGCTGGCGGAACCAAGCTAGGCAGCGCGCCCAACCGTCAGCGGCGGCCTCTGCATTATAGCTCTGGCGGTAGTCAGCGTGGAAACCGTGCTGCACGCCAGGATAAACGATGATCTGCGAATTGGTGGGGTTATCGGCGGCCGATAGCGCCGCGCGCATATTGTCCACGCTTTCGAGCGGAATGCCGGAATCGTTTTCAGCGTAAAGCCCAAGCACCGGCGCGTGAATCAGCGCTGCGATGTCATACGGCCAAGGGCGATCTTCTTCCGCGCCCCACGCGCCCGGCGCGGGCCGGACGAGGCGCCCATACCACGCCACGCCCGCCTTGATTTCAGCGAAACGCGCCGCCGCCATCCACACCACCGTTCCACCCCAGCAAAAGCCAGTGATGCCAATCGAGTTGGCGCGCACGAAATTCTGGCGCCCAAGCCACGTAACGGCGCCTTGCGTGTCGCCCATCACCTGTTCGTTGCCAGCAGTAGCGACGATCGCGCGAATCTGGGCGAAATCGGTCAGCGGTGCGGGATCGCCAGCGCGATCGAAATAATCCGGCGCGATCGCGACATAGCCTTCGCGCGCAAACCGGCGGCAAACATCCTTGATGTAGTCGTGGATGCCGAAAATCTCGTTCACGACAATCACGGCGGGGCGGCGCCCCTGCCCGCGCGGGCGCGCGACATAGGCGGGCAACTGGTAACCGCCCGCACCAGGAATGTACACATCTTCAACGATGAGATCGTCGCTGGGCGTCGTCACAGGGCTCGCGCAAGAGGCCAATGCGGCACTGGCGTATCCCATGAAAAAAAGCGAGCCGGCGATGCTGCGGCGGGTCGGGTCGAAAGTGCCTTCCGGCGTATCGAGACGCATGCGTTCTATCCCCTCTGCCTCGAGCGCAAGCGCGCTCCGTTCCAGAGAGAAATGGGTCAAGGCGCACGCGGCGCCAATGCATTTTGCGATCAGCCGAAGCGAACGCGGGCGGCGGCGGCCTTAATCGGCAGGATTTCAACGCCACGGCTGGCAACAGCTCGAATTACGCGCTCGAGTTCCGACGGCTTATACCCATAGGGCGACGGCGCCTCGGAAATGTCGTGCGAAAAGAACACCAGCCAGCC
>JAEUMU010000187.1 GCA_016791325.1 Hyphomonadaceae bacterium | reverse complement strand
TCGAAACGCTGATGGGCAAAAAGGCTGAGAAGCGGTTTGACTATATCCAAGCGAACGCGAAGTTCGTTGAGGATGTGGACGTGTAATCGTCCGCGCAGCTGGGCGGCGGATGGGCCTCCGCGCGCAAAAATATTGACTTTCTCCACAAATCCCCCCATTTCCGCGCTGTCCGTTGTGCGCGCCCTGGGGCGTGCTCGCCCTAGCTGGACGCCCGCTCACCTCAATCCGGAGAAGCTGGGCCGATAGCGCCAACCAAGCGGCCCGCTCGCGCCTTGCGCGAGATCCCGGCCCCTAAGCGAGAATGAATGACCTCTGAAATCCCCGCGCCCGAAGGCGCAGAAACCGCCCAAGCCTCCTCCATTACCTTCGACGATCTCGGCCTCTCCGAAGCCACGCTGCGCGCCGTGAAGGAGACGGGCTACAACACCCCCACGCCGATCCAGGCTCAGGCCATCCCCGAAGTGCTCAAGGGCCGGGACGTCCTCGGCATCGCCCAAACCGGCACCGGCAAGACCGCCGCGTTCACCCTTCCGATGATCGATATTCTCGCCGCCGGCCGGGCGCGGGCGCGCATGCCGCGCACGCTGATCCTGGAGCCCACGCGCGAACTCGCCGCCCAGGTGGCCGAAGGGTTCGATAAGTACGGCAAATACCAGAAGCTCACGAAGGCGCTGCTGATCGGCGGCGTATCGTTCGGCGATCAGGATGCGCTGCTGGCGCGCGGCGTCGATGTTTTGATCGCAACGCCAGGCCGGCTGCTCGATCACTTTGAACGCGGCAAGCTGCTGCTGACAGGCGTGCAAGTGATGGTCGTCGATGAGGCCGATCGCATGCTCGATATGGGCTTTATCCCCGATATCGAGCGCATCTTCAAACTCACGCCCTTCACGCGCCAGACGCTGTTTTTCTCCGCCACCATGCCCCCGGAGATCACGCGCCTTACCGAACAATTCCTTTCCAGCCCCAAACGCATCGAGGCTTCACGTCCCGCCACCACCGCCAGCACGATCACGCAGCGCGTGGTGATGCTGCCGGGCGGCGATCCGCGTACGCGCCGGGCCGCGCTTCGCGCCACCATGACTGGCAGCGGCGAGGTGAAGAATGGCATCATCTTCTGCAACCGCAAAACGGATGTCGATGTCGTCGCCCTCTCGCTGAAGCGTCACGGCTTCAACGCTGCACCGATCCATGGCGATCTCGATCAAAGCTTGCGCACCAAGACGCTGGATCGTTTCCGCTCCGGGGATCTTCAATTTCTTGTCGCATCCGACGTCGCCGCCCGGGGGCTCGATATCCCCGATGTTTCTCACGTCTTCAATTACGAACCGCCGCGCAGCCCCGACGATTACGTCCACCGCATCGGCCGCACCGGCCGTGCAGGCCGCCAGGGTGCGTCGTTTACTTTGGTTGGGCCCGGCGATCGCAAAAGCCTGGAAGCGATTGAGAAGCTCACAGGCAAGCCGATTGAAAAGGCCGCCATTGAAGGATTGCCGGAAGCCGCGCTCGGCGATCCGCGCGATTCCGGCGGCCGCGGGCGCCGCGCCGAAGAACTGAAGCGCGAGCATAGCAAGCGGCTGTCCGAGAAGAAGCAGCGCTACGTGAAGCGCGATCCCGCACGCGGCGAAGCCGGCACCGAACCGGTCGCGCCGCCCGCGCCAGCTGAGGCGAAAGAAAGCCGCCCTCCACGTCGCGAACAACCACGCCGTGAACAGCGCCCGCCGCGCGAGGAGCGCAGCGCCAGCGGCGCCGTGCAAGGCTTCGGCGATAACGCCCCCGCCTTCCTCAAGCGCAAATAGCGCCTAGGGCTTCAACCGTGCGGCCACCTGCTTGCGAAATGCATCGCCATAAGGCGGGCGCATCATCGCCAGCAACTCGCTGCCAGTCTGGCGATACACCGCCTTTTCGTGGCTGAACTCGAAGAAGCCGCGCCGGCCGTGGTAGGCGCCGATGCCGGAAGCGCCAACGCCGCCGAACGGCAGATCGTCCATGGTGAAGTGGAAGATGACGTCGTTGATGGTGACGCCCCCTGAGGTGGTGCGCGTCAGCAGCGCTTCGCTTTCGGCGGCGTCCTCGCCGAAATAATAAAGCGCAAGCGGCCGCGGGTGCGCGTTTACGTGAGCAATCGTTTCTTCCACGGCGTCATAGGCGCGGACCGGCAGCACAGGACCAAAAATCTCCTCCTGCATCACGCTCATGTCATCCGTGGCGCCGACGATCAGCGTGGGCGGAATCTTGCGATGTTCCTGTTGCGAGAAATCCTCTTTCGCCGGATTGATCTCGATGATTTGGGCGCCCTTCGCCTGCGCATCGGCGATCAGCCCGCGCACGCGATCATAGTGCCGCTGATTGATGATGGCGGTGTATTGCTCGTTGTCCTTCAGCGTCGGGAACATCTTTTCTGTCGCCGCCTTGGCCGCCTCAACGAACGCACCAACATTCTCCTTCGGCGCCAGCACATAGTCCGGCGCGAGGCAAATCTGCCCAGCGTTCATCGTCTTGCCCGCCATCACACGCGCGGCCGTCTTCGCCATGTCGGCGCTGCGGCCCACGATGACGGGCGATTTGCCGCCCAGCTCCAGTGTTACAGGCGTCAGGTTGTCCGCCGCCGCGCGCATCACATGGCGGCCCACCGATGTGGCCCCGGTGAAAATCAGATGGTCGAACGGCAGCGCCGCGAACGCCGCCCCCACGTCCGCGCCGCCTAACACCACCGCGATCTCTTCTTCGTCGAAATAGAGATCGAACAATTGGGCCAACAGGGCGGATGTCTGCGGCGTGAACTCCGAAGGTTTCAGCATCACGCGGTTACCCGCCGCGAACGCGCCCGCTATCGCATCCAGCGCCAGCTGCACCGGGAAATTCCAGGGCGTCATCACCCCCACCACGCCCTTGGGCTGATAGCGCACCTCCGCTTTGGCCCCGAGCACCCCCAGCGCCGCCGGGCTCACCTTACGTGAGCGCGGCTTCATCCACTCTTCGAGCTGCGCACGCGCCTGTTTCAGCGGCCCAATCGCGGCGGCGATGTCGGTCAGCACGGTCATGTCGCGGGAGCGCGCGCCGAAATCAGCCTGCACCGCCGCGACCAGCTCGTCCTTATGCGTCAGCAATAGATTAATGCAGCGCGTCAGCCGATCGCGCCGCACCTGCGCCGTGGGCGGCCCTTTGGCGTCATTGGCGCGCTTCTGGCGCGCCAGAATGGCCTCCATGCGCGCCGCCGCGGCGGCCAATTCAGGTTGGACGGGCTTGGTCATAACGCTCCCCGAATGAAAATCCGCGCGACATTAATCGCTAACCGAAACGTAAGCGCAATTACCAATATCTCTGCGCCGAAAGTTCGAAATTTACCACTCGCTCACATCCTGCTCGCTAGCGTCGCCTTGTATGCCGGCGATTCACGGATCGAGACGCTCGTGACTGACCAAGACGTTCTAATGCAGGGCCCCAGCGGCCCGGTCCTCGCACAAGAAGTCCTCGATCTCATGCGCCTGCATGCCGTTCCGGCAACCGGCCAGAACTACCAGGTTTGGCTGGCCTACCGTTTGGGCAAGAGCACCCCCCTGCGCGAGGCGATCGACGCCCGCATCGGCTCGGGCGATCGCTTCACCGCAGACTTCAACGCCGAACTTTACGAGCGCTTTTTCACTGGCCTCGGCGCTTCTGCGCAGATCGTCCTCGCTGGTGAGCGCATCGCTCGCGACCTCAGCCAAGTGGTTTCCTTTCTCAAGGCCGCTGAAGATAAGAGCGACGATTACGGCCGCACCCTGGAAACCGCGGCCACCGATTTGAACCGCGGCCTCGCGCCGGAGCAAATCCGCCAGATCGTCTCCAGTCTCGCCGCCGCCACGCTGGATATGGCCAACCACAACCAGCACCTCACCGAACAATTGCAGAAATCGAGCGCCGAGATCGAAACGCTGCGCGCCAGCCTTGAATCTGTGCGCGTCGAATCCCTGACCGATAGCCTCACCGGCCTCGCCAACCGGCGCATGTTCGATGAAACACTGCGCATGCGCATCGAGGAGGCGCGCTCCCAACGCAGTGAGTTGGCCCTGTTGCTGTGCGACATCGACCACTTCAAGCGCTTCAACGACACCTGGGGCCACCATACCGGTGATCAGATCCTGCGCTTCCTCGCCAGCGCGCTCCAGGGCCATTCTCGTCCCGATTATCTCGTCGCGCGCTATGGCGGCGAAGAGTTTGCGATGATCCTGCCGCGCGCCAATGCGAACTTCGCGGCGCAGACGGCGGAATCGCTGCGCGCGGCCATTCAGGCCAAACGCCTGCGGCGGCGCTCAACCAATGAAGATCTTGGCCAGGTGACGGTATCCATCGGCATCGCCCGCCTGCAGCCCGGCGATACGCCCCAAGGCTTGGTCGAACGGGCGGACGCCTGCCTCTACGCCTCCAAGCGCAATGGCCGCAATCAGGTGACCACCGACGCCACGCCCATCCTTTACGTTGCGTAGGCTTGCGTAGCGCCACGTATTCCACGCCCGCCAGCCTCTGCTAAGCTTCTCGCGCGCACGGGAGGCAAGCCATGGCAAAGGTGAAATACGAAACAAGCGGCGCGGTCGCCATCATCACCATGTCCGATCCCGCCACGCTGAACGCGATCGCGCCGGATATGGTGGTTGAGCTTACTGAAGCGTTCAACCGGGCCTCGCGTGAGGCGCGTTGCGCTCTACTCACTGGCGAGGGCCGCGGATTTTCCTCCGGCGCCAACCTTTCAGGCGGGCGCGATGAAGCGCGCGGTCCCGATGGACGTATCGATGTCGGCCAGCGGCTGGAGCAGTACAATCCCTTCGTCACGCTGCTCCGCGATCTGCCAATTCCGTTTATCACCGCCGTCAACGGCGCCGCCGCCGGCATTGGCTGCTCGTTCGCGCTCCTGGGCGATCTCATCATCGCCGGCGAAAGCGCCTACTTCCTGCAGGCTTTCCGCCGCATTGGCCTCGTGCCCGATGGCAGCGCCACCTATCACCTGCCGCGCATGCTGACGCGCGCGCGGGCGATGGAGATGATGCTGTTGGGAGAGAAACTGCCCGCCGCCAAGGCGCTCGAATGGGGGCTGATCAACCGCTGCGTCCCCGATGCCGAGTTGATGCCCACCGCCCTTGCGCTGGCCACGGAGCTCGCGGCTGGCCCCACCAAGACATTGGCGCTGATCCGCAGGCTCGCTTGGCAATCCTACGATGCCGATTGGGCCGCCCAGCTGCAGGCCGAACGCGTGGTGCAGCGTGACGCCGGCTATACCGACGATTTCGCCGAGGGCGTCGCCGCCTTCTTCCAGAAGCGCCCCGCCAACTTTAAGGGCTCTTAACCTCTCCGCGCGCGGCGGACGTGCGGGAGACGCATCGGTACACACGCGTTGCTAACGCTGGCGCGCTAGCCTGGCGCTTATGCAAGAACTCGCCTGGATCGCGGAGATCATCCGCCTTTGGCTTGAAGGCGCCAGCTGGGCCGAGATCAAAGCCGCGCCCGGCTTCATCATGCTGGTGTGCGGCGCGGCGCTGCTCGTGCCTTCTACCATCATCGCCCTCGGCATCGGCGTCATCGACTGGCACGAAACCCCGCTCGGCCGCTACTGGGGCGCCCGCCCCGACCCGCGCGAAGAAAACTGGACCGCACGCGCAAGGGATTTAGACGGCGACGGAATGGCGGATTTTTGAAAGCGCCGTTCAGCGCGCAAAAAAAGAGTGTGTGCGCGGATTCACCCGATCGCGGGCAACGGCAGCAGGTGAGTGATTGTCCCTCACAGGCGCGCTCCCTCTCGCGCTCACCGCTTCTTCTTCCGCGCCGCTTTCGCCTTCGCCA
>JAEUMU010000180.1 GCA_016791325.1 Hyphomonadaceae bacterium | reverse complement strand
GGTGGCCGTTTCGGCGGCCAGGCTATCGTGACATATGCTTCGGAGAAGGAAGCATCCGACGCGTGCGCGGGATGCTTCATTCCGCCCGCCTACACAATCCTCGACCTCACCGGTTACGTGCGGCTGAGCGATGACGCGGTGCTGCGCGCGGGGCTCTTCAACGTCACCGATGAAACGTATTGGCAATGGAGCGATGTGCGCGGGCTCTCCGCGGCTTCGACCGTGCGTGATGCGTATTCGCATCCGGGGCGCAACTTTTCCATCTCGGTCAGCTACCGGTTCTAGGAGGAAGAACCCATGACATTTGCAATGACACGGCGCGGTTCCTTGGCGGCTCTGGCCTGCGCGGGCGCCGCCGCGGCGACGCCCGCCTTGGCGCAGACGCGCGCTCCGGAAGCCGATCGCACCGCCATCAAGGCGATGGCCGGCGATTATCACGTGCGCTTCAACTTTCAGGAAACCACCGCTTATGTGCCCGATTACACGCCGCGTACGCCGACGCAGAGCGGCGGGTATGAGAGCGTGCGCGTCATCGCTGATGAGCCGGGGCTGATCGTGCTGCAGCATTTGCTGGTGGCCGAGCACGAAGGGCGCACGTTCATCATCAAGCATTGGCGTCAGGATTGGACTTATCAGCCGCGCCAGGTGCTGGTTTATGAGCAGCTGAACACCTGGGCGCTGGCGAGCGTTTCGAGCGCCGAGCGGCGCGGCGCCTGGGGGCAAACGGTATGGCAAACCGATGACTCGCCGCGTTATGGAGGCGTTGGCCGCTGGATGCACGAAAACGGGCGCAGCGTTTGGGTGAGCGGCGCGAGCCTGCGCCCGTTGGCGCGGCGCGATGCGATCCGCCAGCCGCCCTACAATCGCTATGCCTGCATCAACCGCCACGCGATCACGCCAACGGGTTGGGTGCATGAACAGGACAACGACAAGCTGGGCGAGCGCGACGGGCGCACCGTGACGTTCGTGCATGAGGACGGCTTCAACACCTACAACCATTTCAACGAGTATCCGGTGGCGGCCGCCGACGCCTACTGGAGCGCTACGCAAGCCTATTGGGCGGGCGTACGCGCAGCGTGGGACGCGGCGGTGGTGCGTGGGCGCGGACGCATATGGGTGGAGGAAGAAGCGCAGAACGGGGCGGTGACGGGCCCAGTGCTGATGGGGCTGGCCGATCAGATCCACGCTGGGGAGATCGAAACCGCCCCCGCTCTGGCGCAGGCGCAGGCCGAAATCCAGCGCGCCACCAGCGCAGGCTAGCGCTAGCGCAACACTACCACCATCGGGCCGATCGCATGATCATCGTCACGGCGCGACAACGACGGCGCCCAAAGGCTGGAGACGGCGCCGTCGAGAAACAGCGCGTTTCGGCACCCAAGCTCGTCGCGGAAGAAGCGGGCGAAGCGGCCGAATGAAACGAACCCGGCGCTGATGACGAAATAAGCGTGGCGGCCGTCGCTCACGCCGACGCCGTTGCGCACGTTGCGCGAGGGGCCGTCATGCTGGATGCGCGGATGCAGTGCGCCGTCAATCACCAGCATCGGCCCCGATTGCGTGGCCCAGCGCGCTGGCGGCGGCGCGGCGGCGTATGCCTCCGAGGGCGTCACGTGAGGCGTGCCGGCCGCATCGAGCCAAAACACGCCGTTGGGCTTCATGTGGAAGTTGCCGGGGCCGTCGGTCAAACGCAGGACGTGCTGTTGTTCGCCATCGGCTATGTAGAGGCCGATGGGGGCGCCGGCGTCATTGTACATGCCGGCGTTCATGGCGAAGCGCACGCGCCGCGCCTCGCGCCCCAATTCGTCCGCAAGCGCGGTGAAGCCGCGCAGATAGCTCCCGCCGCTTGCGCGCGAAGCCAGGCGCAGTTCATCGCGCTGAGCGTCATAAACGCAGACAATGAATTGCGAGCCTTCAAACTCACGCATGCGGCATGGCGCATCGGCGGCGCGCGATTGCAGCGCCTGCACGCCGACAACCAGGGCGGCGATGGCTCCGGCCAGGGCCAGGAGCGCGATTTGCGGCCAGGACAGCTTCATCGCAGGCGCATACTTCATGGCTGCTTCGCGGCGTTTCTCAAGCGAAGCCTGCGGCAGAGCGCCGCCTGCGCCGCTGCGCCACGTTGCTTGGGCTTTGTACACGCCCCTAGCGTTTGGCCCCATGAATGTAGAAACGCCCCGTCGCAGGCTCACCAGCGCAGTGGCGCCGGCAGTGGCGGCGGCCGGCTTGGCTGGGCTGGGCGCCTTGTTGCTGGTGATGAGCAACGGCGCTGGCGTCCCCGCGCCCACCGCCCCCCGCAATTGCATCCTTGAGAACGCCGATGCGATGGGCGGGCCGATCACTTTGGTGGATGGCAATGGCGCGCGTGTGACTCAAAGCGATTTCGCCGGCCAGCCGGCGCTCGTCTATTTCGGCTTCACGCACTGCCCGGACGTGTGCCCGAACACGATGTACATGGTCGCTGAGGCGCAGGTGTTGGGCGCGCCGGATGCGCAGCCCGTGCTGATTACGCTCGACCCCGAACGCGATACGCCGCAGGTGATGGAGGCCTACTCGCATACGGACGGCTTCCCGGCCGGTCTGGTGGGTCTTACCGGCTCGCGCGCGGAGGTGGATGCGGCCAAGGCGGCGTTTCGCGTCTATAGCCAGCGCGCGCCAATCGCGGGGGCCCCGGCCGACTCCTACAATGTTGATCACTCGTCCTTCCTCTACGTGATGGACGGTCAGTGGCGCACGCGGGCGATCTACAACACGCTCGGCGGCAATCCGGCTGATCTGGCGCAATGTGTTGCCGCAGGATTGGGCGGGCGGTAATTATTTACCGCCGCATGCACGAAACGGCTTGGCCGCACGCGGTAGCCGACATTACGTTAATTTCCGGACGCACCGTGGGTGGGGGATCACGCGCGGGACGCCCCAAGCTAGGGCGTTTGGCCTAGTCGCGCGTTGGGCGCCGCAACGCGGCAAACTCGCCTAAGTCGACGCCTTAGCTTGTTGGAAACACGGCGCGCGGCACAATCGTTGTCGTGGTGCGGCGCAGCATCGAAGGGTCGAATGCTCTACTCGCTCTATGAACTCGGGCATTTGTCCGTCGCGCCGCTGCGGATCGCGGCGCTGATGCAATCGAGCGTACTGCGCTCGCCGCTCAATCCCGGCGCCGATACCGAGATCGCGCGCACGGCGGCGGCGGCTTCTGATTTGTTCGAGTCCATGACGCGGCGCTACCGCAAGCCGGACTGGAACCTGCCGACGACGATGGTGAACGGGATGCCGGTGGGCGTGACGCCGGAGGTGGCGTGGTCCACCCCCTGGTGCGACATGATCCATTTCGCGCGTGAGGAAACGGCGCTGAAGCAGGCGCGCGGCGAGCGCAGCGACCCGACCGTGCTGCTGGTGGCGCCGATGTCGGGCCATTACGCGACCTTGCTGCGCTCCACCGTCGAGGCGTTCCTGCCCGATCACGAAGTTTACATCACCGACTGGGCCGATGCGCGCATGGTGCCGGTGCTTGCCGGGCGCTTCGACCTCAACGATTACATCGATCATATCATGGGCATGGTGCGGGCGCTGGGGCCGCAGACGCACGTGGTGGCGGTGTGCCAGCCGGGACCGGCGGTGCTCGCGGCTGTGGCGCTGATGTCGGAAGAGCAGGATCCCTGCACGCCGGCGACCGTGACGATCATGGGCTCGCCGATCGATGCGCGCCGTTCGCCCACGGCGCCGAACAAGCTGGCCGAACAGCGCGACATCGGCTGGTTCAAGAGCAACATGATCCACACCGTGCCGATGATCTATCCCGGTGCGTTCCGGCGCGTGTATCCAGGCTTCCTGCAACTCGCCAGCTTCATGGGCATGAACCTTTCCCGCCACGTGGACGCCCACCACGCCTATTTCCAGAATCTGGTGAAGGGCGACGGCGACTCAACGGAGAAGCACCGCGAGTTCTACGACGAATACCTCGCCGTGATGGACCTGACCGAGGAATTCTATCTGCAAACGCTGATCGAGGTGTTTCAGGAATATTCGCTGGCCAAGGGCACGATGCAGCATCGCGGCCGGCGCGTGGATTGCGGCGCCATCACCAAGACAGCGCTGTTGACCGTCGAGGGCGAGAACGACGACATTTCCGGCATTGGCCAGACGCAAGCCGCGCACGACCTTTGCGTCAACCTGCCGGAGGCGATGCGGCGCGATTACATCCAGCCGGGCGTCGGCCATTACGGCGTGTTTTCGGGGCGGCGCTTCAAGACGGAAATTTATCCGCGCATGCGCGAGTTCATGCGCGCCTTTCAGACGCGCGCGAAGCTCAAGGTTGTCGGCGAGTAGGCGCTAGGCGCGCGGGCCTTTCCATTCAGGGCGCGCATCCGCATCGACGACGCTCATGCTTTTCCCTTCCGCCTGGCGCACATGCGCCGTGGCCGGATCGAAATCGTCCAGGCACCTGACGTTGACGCCGTAATGATCGGGCATCGATCGCTTGCGATGAAACGTATAGATGCCGCAGACGTTGCAGAAATAGTGGCGGGCGATGCGCGTGTTCCACTGATAGAGAGACAGCGCAGATTCGCCTTGCTGCAGCTTGAAGGCGGATTCGTGCACGGCGCACATCAGCGCGTTCTTCTTGCGGCAGAGCGAGCAATCGCACTGTGTGAGCTCCTTGATTTCCGCGGCGATCTCAAAGCGAATGGCGCCGCAATGGCAGGAGCCGTGATAAAGGGGCATTCCCCAGGCTAGCGCCGCGTTAATCGTGCGTGAAGGAGCGGATCGTGAGATTCTTGCGTATGCGCTTCGATTCGCGACAGAAGGTCGATCCGACACGGACCGAAATCGAAACGATCGACGGCCGCCGCGTGCCGGTGACGTTGATCGTCAATCCGCGCGCGCGGCATGTTTCTGTCCGCATCGATCCGGCCCGGCGCGAAGCCATCGCCACCGCGCCGACGCCGCGGCACTTAAAGCATGCGGCGCAGTTCGCCGCCGAGCGCGCGGGGTGGATCGCCCATGAATTAGCGCGGCTGCCGAAGGGGGTTTCGCTGACGCCCGGTTCGGTAGCGCCGATCCGCGGCGTTGAGCACGATCTGGTGTTCGCCCATGGGCGGGCCAAGCCGCGCGTGGAAGGCGGGCTGCTGCCGCGCCTGATCGTGGAAGCGCCGGATCCGGCCTTGTTCGAGCGGCGCGTGCTGCGGTTCTTGAAGGATCAGGCGCGCGCCGATCTGATCGATCGGGTGGCGCATCACGCCGTGACGCTGGGAGTGCGGCCCGAACGCATTCAGGTGAAGGAATTGCGCTCGCGCTGGGGATCATGCTCGGTCGATGGGGTGCTTTCGTTTTCGTGGCGGCTGATCCTGGCGCCGGGGTTCGTGCTGGATTATCTGGCGGCGCATGAAGTAGCGCATCTGCGCGAGATGAACCACTCCCGCCGCTTCTGGGCGCATGTGCGCCGTTGCATGCCTGAGTTCGAGCGCGGCCGTGATTGGCTGCATGAACACGGCAGCGAGCTGCACGCGGTGGGGCTCGCCCGCTAAGCTTTCGCTGAAAGCATGCGCTGCAACACGCCGTCGCGATCGATCATGGCGTGCTTGAGCGTGGCCAGCACATGCGCCGAGAGCAGCGCAATAATAGCCCAACGGCCAACGGCGTGTAGCGTTTCGGCGAGTTCGTGAACGCCTTCATTGCGCACGGCGAAAGGAGTTGGGATTGCGAACAGATCGAACACGTTGATCGCGCGCCCGCCGGACCACACCGCGAGCGGCCCCGAGATCACTTGGATCAGAAGAGCCAGCAGCAGGCCGTGATGGGTGATCGCGGAAAGAACTTGCAGCGGGCGAGCCTGGGCGATCGGCGCGGGGCGCGGCTGGGCATAGCTGGCCGCGATACGGGCGAGGAAAATCAGCGCCAATACGGCGCCAAATGAAATGTGCAGGCCCATGGCCGCAGCGCGCGCAGCGCGTTCCCCCGCTTCGCCCGCCATATCGGCGCGGAAGCCGGTGAACAACATGATGATGACGCCTGCCGCCGCAAGCCAATGCAAGGCGATGGAAAGCCAGCCATAGCCGTTCCGCGAGTTGATCCACTGCATGGGCGCCTCCGTGACGGCTACGCTAGCGGGGTTGACGCACTCAAGGGAAGCGCGGCGCAATGGCGCCAGCGCTTCGCAGTGGCGATTGCATCAGCCTTCGGGGCCAAAATCGAGCGAGCGATCCTGATCGTCTGGCGGCGGTGGCGCAGAGGGCGCGCCGATCACCGCGCCGATCGGCGCGCCGGCGGCGACGGCGCTGTAGGCGGCGTTCGGATCAGGCGCGCCGGTGCTGAAATCCTCATCCGTGGGCAGCGAGAGCGCGCGGTTTGGCAGATTCTGCAGCGCGGTGGGCATGAAGCCGGCCCAAATTTCCGCCGGCAGTGAGCCGCCGGTGACGCGATCGGTGATGGTGAAATTGTCGTTGCCGACCCAGACGCCAGCGACCAAGCCGGGCGTGAAGCCGATGAACCAGGCGTCGCGGTAATCGTTGCCTGTGCCCGTCTTGCCGCCGATTTGCCGACCCGGAATGCGCGCGCGCGTGCCGGTGCCGGCTTCCACCGTGCGCAGCATCATGAGGTTCATGAAGCGCAGCGGCTGATCTTCGATCACGCGTTCGCGGTGCTGCGGGCGCCAACTCCACATCACCTCGTTGTTGTTGGCGCGGCGGATGCGGGTGACGCCGTGGGCTTCGACATTGTAGCCGCCTGAAGCCATGGCGCCGTAGGCCTGCGTCATTTCCAGCAGCGTCATTTCCTGCGCGCCGAGCGCGAGGGAGGGATAATTGTGGATCGGCGAACGCACGCCGAGACGGCGCGCAACGTCGATCACGCGCTGATGGCCGACCTCATTGGCCACGCGAATGGCGACCATATTGTAGGAGTGCTGGAACGCGGTGGTGAGCGAAACCGAGCCGCGGAATTCGCCGCTATAATTGCCGGGCGTCCAATCGGGCTGGCCGGCGACCGAGACGCGCACGGGCGAATCCTCGCGGATCGACCAGGGCGTGAGGCCGTTTTCCATCGCCGCCAGGTAGATGAAGAACTTGAACGACGAGCCGGGCTGGCGGCGCGCTTGGGTGGTGCGGTTGAATTGGCTCTGATCGTAATCGCGCCCGCCGACCATGGCGCGCACGCCGCCTGTATCGTCAAGCGCGAGAGCGGCCGCCTGACCGACGCGGCGGCTTTCGCCTTCCGCCGCCAACACCTGCTCCACAGAGGCGGCTGCTGCGCGCTGGGTGGCGATATCGATCGTGGTTTCAACGATGAAATCGTCGCGCTGGGTGCCGATCACCTGGTTGAGCAGCGGATCGATCCAATCGCGATAATAGCTGAGCACGCCGGCGGGATTGCGCCGGCTGATGACGAGCTCTTCCTGCATCGCGGCCTGGCGTTCGGCTTCGCTGATGAAACCCATCGACACCATTTCGGTGAGCACGAGTTCGGCGCGTTCGCGCGCGGCGCGGATGTCCTGGCGGGCGGGATTGAAGCGCGACGGCGCTTTGACAAGGCCGGCCAGCATCGCCGCCTGCAGCAACGTGAGCTCGCGGGCGGGGCGATCGAAATAGCGTTCGGCGGCAGCTTCCACGCCATAGGCGCCGGCGCCGAAATAGACCCGGCTGAGATAGAGCGCGAGAATCTCATCCTTGCTGAAGCGTCCTTCAAGCCACAACGCCATCGCCATTTCCTGCACCTTGCGCCGCCACGTGCGGTCGTTGGTGAGGAAGAGGTTCTTCGCCAGCTGCTGAGTGATGGTGGAGCCGCCCTGAACCACGCGCCCGGCGCGCAAGTTCTCCGCGCCCGCCCGCATCACGCCGCCGAAATCGACGCCGAAATGCTGATAGAAGCGGCGATCCTCGATGGCGATGAAGGCTTGAGCGACGTAGGGCGGCAGCGAAGCGAGATCGACCGGGGGCGCATTCTGCGCGCCTTCGCGCAGGATCACGTGGCCGTTGCGATCGAGGAAAGTGATGGACTGGCCCTGGCGCGCTTCCCAAAGATCGTCCGTGGAGGGCATGTCCCAGGTCAGATAGACGAAGAACGCGACGAGCAGGGCGACGAAGCCGCCAGCGGCCCACCCGCTCCATACAGCCGCTTCGCGCACGTTACGCGGACGGCGAATGCCGCGCAGGCGACGCCAGACATCGCCAGCGAAGGCGCGCGAGGCGCCACTGAACGCCACCCAGCGCGGCTCGCCCCAAGTGCGTGCTTGCGTCCAAGCGGCGCGCGCGCGCGCCAACATGGGATCATACCATTTGGGCTCGGGCTCGGGCTCCGGTTCATCCGGGTCGCCGGCGGCGCGGAAGAAATTCGGCGGCAGCTCATCGGCGCGGGGCGGCGGCTCGGGCGCGGACGGCGGCTCAGGCGCGGCCTCGCGCGGCGAGGCGGGCGGAGCCGCTTCGGCGCGCGCACCATCGCCGGGGGCTGGCTGGGCCGGCTCCCGCGGGATTTGCGGCGCGGACTCGTCCGGCCGCTCTGGATCGTTCTCGTCAGCCACCCCGGTTTACCCTCCGCGCACTCGGTAGCGCGATTCGAGCGCAGGCCGGCCTCTGGCGGGCAGGTCGCGATCGTCTTGCCAACGAAACGCGCGACACTGGGGAACAGTTCGTTTGTTCATTGTGAGCGCGTTAACGAACGGGCGCAATGGTCGCGCTGCGCCCGGTTTTCCTTGTTTCGCCAAAGAGTCGCGGCCCTATAAGAGGCTGCGCCGCGGGGTTCCGCCGCGGCAAGGAGG
>JAEUMU010000087.1 GCA_016791325.1 Hyphomonadaceae bacterium | reverse complement strand
GGATGGCGCGGCAAGGATCGTTTCGCCCTCTGCGAGCTTGGGTTCGGCACCGGTCTTAATCTTTTGGCGACCTGGCGCGCCTGGAGGTTGTCCCGGCAGCCTCATGCGCAATTGCATATCTCGACCATTGAGGCATTCCCGCTCGCAAAGCAGGACGCCGCCCGCGCCTTGGCGCATTTCCCCGAACTCGCTGATCTTGCTGAAAAATTGCTCGGCCAGTGGCCGGTTCGCGCCTACGCGCCGCAACGGCTGTGGTTTCCCGAGGATGGTGTCTCGATCAGTGTGCACACGGGCGACGCCGAAACCGTCCTGGCGGGCCTAAGGGGCAGTTTCGACGCCTGGTATCTCGATGGCTTCGCGCCGGCCAGAAACCCGCACATGTGGTCGCCGTCTCTGTTGCGGCATGTCGCGCGGCTCTCGGCGCCCGGCGCCAGGCTGGCCTCATTTACCGTGGCTGGAGACGTGCGGCGCGGTCTGGAGAGCGCCGGTTTCACGGTTGAGCGCAAGCCAGGTTTTGGCCGCAAGCGCGAGCGCTTGGAGGCGCGTTACACCGGCGCGCCAACGCCGTCCGGATCGCTTTATTCCTACGCCGCGAGCACCCCAAAGCGGGTCGCTGTGCTCGGCGCGGGGATCGCTGGCGCGGCGTGCGCGCGCGCGTTGGTCCGCCGGGATGTGGAGTGCGTCGTCATCGATGGCGCGCGCTCTCTCGGCGCCGGCGCCAGCGGCAATCCGGCGGGCCTTGTCATGCCGCGGCTTGATCGGGGCGACGGCCCGATGCGGGAATTGTTCCTGGCGGCTTATGTCGAAGCAGTCGCGAGTTACGCGGCGCTTGGCGCTGGCGTGTTCACGCAGTGCGGCGTGGCGGAGCGCGCGCATCAAGCGCTGGCGGATATGCTCGACGACCCACCATTGCCGGCCGATTGGTTCGCGCCTGCCGGCGATGGGGCGCTGCATCGTAAGGCGGGCGTCGTCCGCCCTGTGGAGGCGATCCGCGCTTGGCTCAAGCGCGCGACACTCGTGCTTGAAGCCACGTTTGGCGCGATTGAGGATGTGGGCGATGGCTGGATCGTGCGCGCGCTGGATGGCCGCGCGCTGGTTAAGGCGGACGCCGTCATCTTCGCGTGCGGTGTTGGATTCGCCGCCTTCGAACCCACGCGCTTTCTGCCGTTGAGGCAAACGCAGGGGCAGATTGAGTGGGGGCCGTGCGCCCGCCGGCCGCTGCACGCACACGTCGATGGAAACTACGTTGCGCCTTTTGAAGGCGGCGTATTGTTCGGCGCGACGTTTGATAGGGAACTTGGGATCCCTACCATCAGCGGCGATGCGCGCCGACGCAATGTCGAAGCCTTGACGAAGCTGGCGCCAGAAGTCGCCGATCATATCGATGTTGATGCGCTCACCTCGCGCGCGGGCGTGCGCGTTTCAACGCCTGACCATGCCCCGTTCGCGGGGCTGTTGCCGGACGCCGATCGGTGGCTCGCGCAATATGCCGCGCTCGCGCATGGCGGCCCGGTCGACGCAAGCGCGCCGCCGCCGGCGTACCGCGGCGTTTATGTCGTCGGCGGGCTGGGCGCGCGCGGGTTAACGCTGGCGCCGTTGCTTGGTGAACGCATCGCTTCGGAGATGTTTGGCGAACCGCAAACTCTCTCAGCGCGCACCCTCGATGCGATTCATCCGGCCCGATTTCTGCATAGAGCGCTGAAACGGCGTTAACGCCGCATTCAGGTTACTCAGCATGGCCTTCGATGGCGCCGCGCGCCCAGCGCGCAAAGTAAATTTCTTGAATCTCGGGTTCGATGGCTGCGATCTCGACACTGCGTTGGATGCTGTGTCGGCGCGCGCAAGCCTCGATCTGCCATTCGCCTATGTCGCTACGCCGAACGTCGATCATGTTGTTGGGTTGGCGCATGAGCCGGCGCGGCGCGCCCTCTATGCGCGCGCCTGGATGCTCCTCAACGACAGTAGCGTGCTGGCTGCGTTAGCCCGGCGCGTGGGGCTCACATTGCCTGTGGCGACGGGCGCTGATCTCGCCGCGCGCCTGTTCGCCGAAGTGATCGATCCGGGCGAGCCGATCACAATCATTGGCGGCGCTCATGCGGATGTGGAAATGCTTAAGGCCGCCTACGGCCTGAAGGACGTGCGCTGGCACAATCCGCCAATGAACCTGAAGCAGAAGCCGGCGGCGGTGGTGCGCGCAGCGTCTTTCGCAGCGCGCCAGGATTCGCGCTTCACTTTCATTTGCGTCGGCGCGCCGCAGCAGGAAATGGTGGCGTACGCCATTGCCGAACACGGCGGCGCCCGCGGCGTTGGCCTTTGTGTTGGGGCGGGCCTGGATTTTCTAACTGGAAAGGCTGCGCGCGCGCCGATGTGGCTGCGCCGTTGTGGGTTGGAGTGGCTGCACCGCTTGATGCGTGAACCCGCCCGGCTGTGGCGCCGTTATTTGGTCGATGGACCCAAAGTATTCTCATTGTTTGCGGCGTGGCGCGCTTCAATGGCGGCGTGAAGGTCGGCTTGTGCGTTCTCGTCCAAGGGATAGCCTTGCAAGAGCCAGATCGCGAGCAAGGCGACGATAACAGGGCCGAGGATGAACACGGCGCCCAGCGCAAATAGTATG
>JAEUMU010000232.1 GCA_016791325.1 Hyphomonadaceae bacterium | reverse complement strand
AGCCCCTTGAGGTCGCGGCTTTTCACCGGAACTCCAAGCACAGGCAGCGGCGTCATCGAAGCGGCCATGCCTGGCAGATGCGCCGCCCCGCCGGCGCCAGCGATGATCACTTTCAGCCCGCGCGCTTTCGCGGTGGTGGCGTATTCGTAGAGGCGTTGCGGCGTGCGGTGTGCGGAAACCACCTTGGCTTCGTAGGCCACGCCCAGCGCCTCTAGCGCGTCGGCGGCCGCTTTCATCGTGTCCCAGTCGGATTTCGACCCCATGATGAGGCCGACGAGGGGGGACCCTGCGGGGGTAGCCATTCCGGCTGCTCCTAAAAAACGGCCTGCTAAAGCAAGCCGCCGGTCGCGTCCAGTCCCGCCGGTCGGCAAATGCTGCCGGGGTTAAGCGGTCCTTTACCGTCCCGGCGCATCCATGGTGGCGGAGAAAACCAGCCCTCATGCGCATCGGCCTCGGCAAATCCGGCGACGAAACGAGCCCGCTCTTGGCGGCGCTCGGCTTGTCGCGCCGCGATGTTTCCCCGGCCGGCCTCGCCGCTCTGGAGAAGCTCGAGGCCGAGCGCGCGCGTCTGGCTGCGCAGCTTGCCGCCGCCGAAGCCCTGGCCGATCGCGATACGCTGACCCCCACCTTCAATCGCCGCGCCTTCCTGCGCGAGCTGCACCGCACCATGTCCGAGGTGGAGCGCTATCGCACGCCCGCGGCCGTGCTTTATCTCGATCTCGACGGCTTCAAGGCGCTCAACGATGGCTACGGCCACGCCGCCGGGGACGCGGTGCTGCGTCATGTCGGCCGCTTGTTGGTGGAGTCGGTGCGCGAGTCTGATGTCGTTGGCCGCCTCGGCGGCGATGAGTTCGGCATCATCCTTAATCGCGCCAATGCGCAAGAGGCCGCCGCCAAGGCCGCCGCGCTGAACGAGAAGGTCAACGGCGCCGCCATACTGCACGCCGGCATCGCGCACCGCATCCGCGTTTCGATCGGCGTCCACGCCATCGCCGCGGTCGAGGATCCCGAAACCGCCATCGCCCGCGCCGACGAAGCGATGTACGCCGACAAGCACGCCCGGAAACTCGAAGCCCAGGCTTTCGCCGGCTTTTAGAGCCGCACGCTCAGCGCCAGCGCGCCGAAATCCTGCCGCGTGGGCTGTGTTTCAAACTCTTCGGTGCGCCACACATACGTATAGGCCAGCCGCCACGCTCCAGCGCTGACAGCAAAGCCGGTTTGGAAATCGGCCACCAGCGGCGTGCGCTCCACAGAGGCGCTGTCGCGGAACGTGTTGCCGTCGAGAAATAGGTTGTGCGCCACCGTGCGTCCCTGCACGCCGGCGAACACGCTCCAGGAAAGCGGCCCGCCTGAAAAATGCTCCACGCCCGAGAGCGAAGGGCGCACGCGCGGCGGCCCGTAATCATTGTCGATCCGCCAGCCCAAGCGCGCGGTGACGCCGGCGCGCGCTTCCGTGCGCAGCGTCCCCAGCGTGGCGCCGGCGCTTGGCGTCAAATCGAATTCGAGACCTCCCGGCACATCTATGAACGCCCGCAGCGCCCGCCAGCGTCGATCGAACGACACCGCGAACGCCACTTCGTCGTGCAATTGGCTGTCCCAGCCTTGCGGATCGGGGGCGCCGAGAGCCTGGTGGATGCCGCGCTGCGATTCCTCGCCCATCGCCGAAGGGCCGACAATACCGAGTTCCAACTCGTAGCTGTCCAGATAGCGCGGCGTGCGCCCATCCGTGCGGTCTTCTTCCGCGGCCACCATCAGCTGCAGATAAAGCCAGCCCGCATAGGGATGCTGATCGGGCGGGGCGGGATTGGCGCTGATGTTCTCAGGGGTGAAGATCGATTGGCCGATCGCCACGCCCCAGAAATCCGGCGATGAGCGCGAAATCGGCCGCGTGAAATCACCGGCCCCTCGCAGCCATTGCGGCACGCGCTCGCTGGGCGAAACGTAAGCCAGCTTCACGCCGGATGTGTAATTGCGATCCGCGCCGGAGGAGAGCGAATCGTTTTCCACCGCCAAGGAGAACACGCCGCGCGCGCGCCCCGCATCGTCTTGCGCAAACGCCGCCCCCGGCAGCGCCAACAGCGCTGCGCCGGCCAGCCACGTCAGGCGATGATGTCTGGCGTCAGCCTGTCTTCGATCCATTGAATCTGATCCTTGAGCACGAGCTTGCGCTTCTTCAGCCGCGCCAGCTGAAGGGCGTCCCCCCCAGATTGCTCTTGCAGCGCAAAAATGGCGCTGTCGAGGGCGCGGTGTTCTTCGCGCAGCTCCATCAGGCGCGATCGCAAGGCGCGCTTTTCAGGGGTCTCGGCGATGTCGAAACCATCTCCGTCGTCGGCGCTCATTGTATCGTTGTTCCGCCGTGCATCGGGCGCGGCCGGATCGAGGCCGCAAACGAGCTAAGCCATGCTGCGCCGCCGCTGTAAAGCGGCAGCGATTCGCCCAAAAACGCGGCGTGTCCGAAAAGATTAATTTTGTAACACGATGTAAGGAGACAACACCGTCAATCGGCGCCATGCTTCCAAGGCCAGAGCTAAAGGAGGCGCCTACATGGCCATCGAGCAGCGGCTGCGCGAACTCGACGCCCGTCACCGGGATTTGGATGTCATCATAGAAACTGAGGCCAAAAGGCCGGCCGTGGATGCAACCCGGCTTTCCGCGATGAAACGCCAGAAGCTCAAGCTCAAGGAAGAAATCGAGCTCATACGACAGAGGCTCGATCATCACTAATCCCGCTTAGGCCTTGCGCCGCGCGCCTGCCGCGCGGCCGGGCCGCCCTCGCACACGGTTGCACGCACCGCAGCTTCGCGCGCCTTCGCGTCGTCATGCACGCGCCGCGCGTTGCGCGTTCAACTTCCCGCATCCACGAGTGGAATGTATTGCCCGTAGCCGGCGGCGGCCATTTCTGCGCGTGGAATAAAACGCAGCGCGCACGAATTGATGCACCAGCGTTGACCGCCGCGCGCGCGCGGCCCGTCATTGAACACATGGCCCAGATGCGCGCCGCCCTGCGCCGAGCGTACTTCCGTGCGCACCATGCCGTGCGTGCGGTCCGTGCGCAGCGTCACCGAATCCGGGTTCACCGGCCGCGTGAAAGAAGGCCAGCCCGAGCCCGAATCGAACTTGTCGCTGGAAACGAATAGCGGCTCGCCGGTGCGCGCCTCCACATAGATGCCGGGCGCATGATTATCCCAGAAGGCGTTGTTGAACGCAGGCTCGGTGCCGCCGAAATCCATCACCAGGCGCTGCAGCGCTTCGAGCGTTTCGCCAACCGGGCCGTTCGTTCCCGCCGCACCGCGCGTCTGCGGCCAAGCCAACACACCCGCGCTGGCGAATAGGGCGATGGCAATAGCCAGGATCATCGGGATTGGGCGCATGGCGAACCTCCGGCGCGCACGCGCCTTCTCACCATACGTCCAAACCTGCCGTCCTGGTTACTTCGGCCGCTGAAAGCCGCGCGCGCCGATCAGCCTTCGTTTTGTTCGTAGGTCTCCGGCGGCACCGTTTCCTGCGCGGCCTTCAGCGTCTTGGCTTCGGCCTTCGCTGCGCGCGCATCGGCGCGGGCCTTGGCGGCGGCGGCCTCGGAGACCACGGCATCGAGCTCGATCTGGCTGCACAGGCCCAGCGAAACCGGATCGACCGGCTTGATATTGGGCGAGTTCCAGTGCGCGCGCGAGCGCACTTGTTCGATCGTCGCCTTGGTC
>JAEUMU010000231.1 GCA_016791325.1 Hyphomonadaceae bacterium | reverse complement strand
CGGCGCGTGCGAACCGGCGAGCGCATCGAACAGATCGATCTTGGCGTAGGCGAGCAATTTGGAGAGTTCCGGCCGCGTGAGGCCCTGATTGGCGCCGCGCAGCACGGCGAACTCGCCGGTCAGCGGCAGGCCTTCGACGTGGCGGGCCAGCTTGCCGGCGGCTTCCAGACGCTGAATGAAGCGCTCTTGGCTATCGAGATCGGCTGGGGCGCTGCTTTGCGCGATAGAGAGCGCGAGCGTTTGATCATAATTGTTCTGCAGCACTAGCTGAGCGACATCGCCAGTCATTTGTTCGAGCAGCTGATCGCGATCCTGCGCTTTGAGCGCGCCGGTGCGAATAGCATCGCCCAACAGAATCTTGATGTTGACCTCATGATCGGAGGTGTCGACGCCGGCGGAATTGTCGATCGCATCGGTGTTGATCCGGCCGCCATTGCGGGCGAAGGCGATTCGGCCCTTTTGCGTGACGCCGAGATTTGCGCCTTCGCCGATGACCAGCGCTTTCACGTCCTCGCCATCGACGCGGATGGCGTCATTGGCTTTATCGCCAACGTCGGCGTTCGCCTCGGCGCGGGCCTTGATGTAATTGCCGATGCCGCCGAACCAAAGCAGTTCGCACTGGCTTTTCAGCAACGCCGACATGAGTTCGGCCGGCGTGACGCTGGGCTTTTCGATGCCTGTCAGCGCGGCGATTTCCGGGCTGATCTCGACCGCCTTGAGGCTGCGCGAGAAGACGCCCCCGCCCCGTGAGATGAGCGCTTTGTTGTAATCCTGCCAACTGGATCGCGGGGTATCGAACAGGCGCTTGCGTTCGATCCAGCTTGCTTCGCAATCGGCGGGACTGGGATCAATGAAGATGTCGCGGTGATCGAACGCGGCCAGCAGGCGAATCTTACGCGACAAAAGCATGCCGTTGCCGAACACATCGCCCGACATATCGCCCACGCCGATGACGGAGAACTCCTCTGCCTGGATGTCCTTGCCGATTTCGCGGAAATGGCGCTTCACGGCCTCCCACGCGCCTTTGGCGGTGATGCCCATGGCTTTGTGATCGTAACCGGCCGAGCCGCCGGACGCGAACGCATCGCCCAGCCAGTGGCCGTATTCAGCGGATATGCCGTTGGCGATGTCGGAGAAGGTGGCGGTGCCTTTATCGGCGGCGACGACGAGGTAAGCGTCGTCTTCATCCCAGCGCACCACATGCTGGGGCGGCACGATCTCGTCGCCGTCGATATTGTCGGTGACGTCGAGCAGGCCGCGCAGGAAGGTTTTATAAGCTTCCACGCCTGCTTCCTGATAGCCCGGCGCGCCGCGCGCTGGCAGACGCTTGGGATAGAAGCAGCCCTTGGCGCCCACCGGCACGATGATGGCGTTCTTCACTTGCTGAGCTTTAACGAGATCGAGCACTTCGACCCGGAAATCGTCGCGCCGATCGCTCCAGCGCAGCCCGCCGCGAGCGACCGGGCCGAACCTCAGATGCACGCCCTCGACTTGCGGGCTGGCGACCCAAATTTCGCGAAACGGCTTCGGCGCCGGCAACTCCGCCACGGCTTTGGAGTCGATCTTGAACGACATATAGGATTTGGGCGCGCCACTGGCGGCGGGCTGATAGTAATTGGTGCGGCGGATGGCGCTGACGAGCTGGGCGATGCGGCGCAGCGCGCGATCGTCATCAAGGCTCACCACCTCGTTGAGCGCCGCCTCGATCATGAACTCCAGCTTGCCGGAGCGGATGCGCCGGGTTTCCATGGTTTCGGGCAAGCTGGGATCGAAGCGCGCCTTGAACAGCGCAAGAATGAGCGAGGCGAGCTTGGGATAAGAGGCAAGCGCCTGCTCCTGCACCTGCTGGCTGGGATCAAGGGCGGTCTGCTGACGGAAGCGCGCAAGCGCGCGGATGAGCGCCGCTTCACGCCAGCTGCACGGCAACGCCAACACAAGGCGGTTGAAGCCGTCGCTTTCAGCTTTGCCAGTCCAGATGGCGACGAAAGCGTCTTCGAAATTTCGCCCGGCTCTGTCGATATCGATAGGCCGGCCATCGGCGGAGCGCACCTCAATATCGTGCACGAAGATGCTTTGCGCGGGATGGGCGGCGTCCGCACGCATTTGCAGTTCGTAGTTCAGCTCTGAATCGACGAACAGGCCGAGATTTTCCAGGATCGGCACGACCGCCGAGAGCGCCAGCACGTCGCCGCGGGCGTAGAATTTGCAGCGGATCACATTCTCCGGATCGCTGGCCAGGCGATAGGCGCGCGCGCGAATGACCTCATCGTCACCGGCGCTGATGATCTCGTTCACGTCGATCAGCGCTTCTTCCACGCCGTAGCGTTCGCGATAAGCGGCGGTGAAGGCGCCGTCGAAACGGTTGGCGGCTTGTTCGCGGGCGCTGGCGCTAAACAGGCTTGAGCGCATCAGCGCGGCCTGGAAGGCGTCCGTCCAGGTGTAGGCCAGGCGCGCGACCTCGGCGTCGAGCACGTGCGGGTCGGGATCGCGGCCGGATTTATCGATATCGGAGATGACGAACAGAACCCGCGCCAGCTGGCCTTCGCCAAGCTGGGGCTGGAAGCTTTCCACAACACCGCCATAGTGGCGCGCGATCGCCTCGCCCACACGCTCCCGCAGGCCGGAATCGTAGCGGTCCTTGGGGATGTAAACCAGGGCGGTGGCGAAGCGATTGAACCGATCACGCCGGGTGAATACGCGCGCGCGCGGGCGATCGAGCAAGTGCAGGACGCCGCGTGAAATGTTCAGCAGTTCTTCGCGCGCCACCTGCCAAAGCTCTTCGCGCGGATAGTATTCGATGATTTTGCGCAGCGTCTTGGCGTTGTGGCCGCCCGGCGCGAATCCGGCCTCCGCCATCACCCATTCGGCCTTCTTGCGTAGTACGGGAATGTTGCGCGTGGGCTCTGTGAACGATTCACTGGTGAACAGGCCGACGAAGCGGACCTCGCCAATGGCTTCGCCTTTGTCGTTGTAGCGGCGTACGCCGACATAATCGGCGGTGGCGCGGCGATGCACGCGCGCGCGCAGCGTGGATTTGGCGACGATGAGCGGCTCGGGCTCGGCCAGGAGGCGCTTCAGCTCGGGGGTAAGCACCATCGGCTCGGCGGTGGTGCGCAAAACGTAGCGATCAGTATCGCGCAGCACGCCAAGGCAAGTGGCGGTGAGAATTTCCGGCTCATCGGCCTTGTAGCTGCCATCGGCGAGGCGTTGGTATTTATAATCGCGCGCGCCGAGGAAGGTGAATTTATCGGCGGCAAGCCAGCGCAGCAGCGCCACCGCTTCGGCGGTTTCCTCTGGCGGGGTGTGCAGGCGCGCCGCTTCGAGATCCTCCGCACACTGAATCATACGATGGCGCATGGCCTGGAAATCATGCACGGCTGCGGCGACATCGCTCAGCGTGGCGCGCACGCCCTCGTGCAGCGCCTGCGCGCGCTGGGCGGACAAGCGCGGCAGATGAACCTGGATCAGCGAGTCGCGCCCGGAACCGGCGGTGGCGGGGGCGACAGGGTGGAACATGGCGAGCGCCGCCACCCCCTGATCGGCCAACTCACCCATGACGGAATCGACCAGGAAGGGCATGTCCGGGCCGGCGATCTCGAGAATGTCGCGATCAAGCTCCCGCCCACCGGCGCCCACGCCGCGGCGAATGCGCGAAACCTGCTGATCGGGCGTGCGCTGGGCGCGCCAAATCCAGAAATCATGCGCCAGTGCAGCGAGATCGGCTGTGCTCAGATCGCCCAGCTCATCGGCGGCGGCGTCTTCGTACAAGCCGCGCAGGAAGGTCTCGGCGGCGGCGTCGACCACGCCATTGACGCGGAAAGCCGGCCAGGGGCCCTTGGCGGCGGTGGCGATGAATTGATCGGCGGTATCGGCAGCTTCGGCGCGCGCGGCGGCGTCCATATGGCGTTCCTTTTGGGAAGCGTTTCCTCGTTTGGGCGGACCCTACCCGCCCCGGCGTTAAGAGCAACTGGCGGTCGGTCGCACGGCGCACGGCGCCGCAGCCTAACTCCCCTGCGCTAGCGGATAGCGCACGGAAATCGCGACAAACGCGAGCAAAAAAGCGGGTTGGAAACGAAGGCGGCGCCGTCGGACGGGGACAAGCTGTCCGACGGCGCCTGCAGGCCTCGCAGCAGGCTGGGTGGGGGACGCACGCGGAGGCCTGGTCCTTGCGGACGGCCGATCCACGAAAATGAAAGCCCCCCTAGGCCCCATCAATGCGAATCGACCGCCGAAACGATCGAGCGCGCGCCGAGACAAGTTGCAGAATACGAGTTGCGTTTACGAAAACGCCCCAAGCCCCGGCGACGTTCTTCATAAAAGCGATACATGTTCGCCGACGATTCGCAAGGTTCATTTTGGCGGCGCGCGTACTTACGCCGAGGCGCTGACGTGCGCGGTTGGTTTGCCATCGGCGGAAAGCAAAATTGCGATCCAGCGCGTGGATTGAAATTGCGCCAATACAATCATCAACATCACTGTCAGCGGCGCGGCGAGAAACGCGCCGGCGATGCCCCAAATCGCACCCCAGATGGCCAAAGCCAACAAGACGACGACAGCTGAGAGATTTAATGAATCTCCTGTCATGCGGGGTTGTACGAAATTGCCAATGATGAATTGCCACGCGCCGACGCCGACCCCGGTGGCGATGATGGGGCCGATGGAATCGAATTGCACGATGGCCGCAGCAGTGGCGACAACGGTAGCCACCACAGAGCCGATGGTGGGAATGTAGTTCAGGAAGAAGATCACGAACGACCAGAACAAGGCGTTGTTGACGCCGATGATCACAAGCGTGACGTAAGTGAGGGCTGTGATGATCAGACTAATCACCGTCTGCACCCACAAATAAGTCTCCATCGACACGCGAATGCGATGAAACACGTCGCGGGCGGATTCGCGCTTGGCGCCGCGGCCGAAGATGAAATTCAGCTTGCGCGGCATCACCGCCGCAGCCGGAAACATGAAGCCGAGATAGATCAGGATGAACATGATGTCGGAGGACAGCGCACGCAGCCCCTGCCCGACCTCGGTGGCGACCTGGCCGGGATCGAGCCGGGCGATCAGGTTCTCCAGCGTAGGCGCAGGGCCCGCCAGCCCCAGCATGGCGTAGCCTTGGGCGAACAAGGCGTTCAGGCGCGTCTCATAACTGGCGTAATTGGCGGCCATGGCGCCCAGATTGCTGACGATGACGAACACCACCAGCGCCACCAGCGAAAGCACCAGCACCAGCGCGATCGGCAGGGCCAGCCAACGCGGCAGCACCGGCAGGCGTTTATCCAGCGTCTCCGCAAGGCCGTCGATCGCCAGCCAGAGAATCAGAGCCAGCGCAAATTGCGTCAGCGGTTCGCGCAAGAAGAACAGCCCCGCGGCGATGACGCCTGCAGCGACAATCCAAAGCGGCGCCCGTTGCGACAAATCCATCAGCCCCTCCGTGGGCGGCTTGCGCCGTAAATATCCGATGCGCCAAGCTAAGTAGCGAAGCAAGGAGGCCGGAGAATGACGGCGAGCATCGAGATTGGCGCATCCGTGGAGGGCGTCCAGCGCCTGGCGCTCAAGCGCGCCAATCGCCACGGCCTGATCGCCGGCGCCACCGGAACCGGGAAGACGGTGACGCTGCAGGTGCTGGCCGAACAATTCGCCGCCGCTGGCTGCAACGTGTTCGCCGCCGACATCAAGGGCGATCTTTCCGGCATAGCCGTGCCAGGAGAGCCGACGCCGGCTTGGGCCAGCGCGCGCGCCGCAGAGATCAACCTACCGCTGACGCCAGGCGCGGCGGCAGTGACGTTCTGGGATGTGTACGGCGAGCTTGGGCACCCCATTCGCACCACCGTTTGGGAAATGGGGCCCGTGCTGATGGCGCGGATTCTGGACGCTACATCCGCGCAGGAAGGCGCGCTGACAATCGCTTTCCGGCTGGCCGACGACTGGACGAAAGAAGGCAAGCCGGAGGGCGCGCTGCTGGACCTGAAAGATCTGCGCGCGATCCTCAACTACGTGGCTGAAAACGGCGACACGATCGGCAAGCAATATGGCCTGGTGACGCCGCAGACAGTGGCCACGCTGCAGCGCAAGCTGTTGCAGTTGGAAATGGACGGCGCCGACCATTTCTTCGGCGAACCGGCGTTCAAGCTGCAGGAGCTGCTGCGCGAGCGCCCAGACGGCAAAGGCACGGTGAATCTGCTGGCGGCCGAACGGCTGGTGCAAAGTCCGCGGCTCTATTCGGCGTTTCTGCTGTGGCTGATGAGCGAATTGTGGGAAGAGCTGCCGGAAGTAGGCGACCCGGAAAAGCCGAAGCTCGTTTTCTTCTTCGACGAAGCGCACCTTCTGTTTCGCGATGCGCCAAAGGAATTGCTGACGCGCGTTGAGCAAGTGGTGCGGCTGATCCGCTCGAAGGGCGTGGGCGTTTATTTCGTGACGCAATCGCCGGCCGACATACCCGACACCGTGCTGGCGCAGCTGGGCAATCGCGTGCAGCACGCGCTGCGCGCTTACACGCCGAGCGATCAGAAAGCCGTGCGCGTGGCGGCGCAGAGCTTTCGCGCCAATCCAGGCGTGGATGTGGCCAAGGAGATTCAGGAACTCGCCGTCGGTGAGGCGCTAATTTCGACGTTGGATGAAAAGGGCGCGCCGACGCCGGTGGCGCGCACCAAAGTCCGCCCGCCGAACAGCCAAGTCGGCCCGGTGTTGCCGAACATTCGCACGGGTATGATGGCGCAGAACAAGGAAGGGCGCGTCTATGAGAAGGCGATCGACCCGGAAAGCGCGCATGAAGTGCTGACACGCCGCGCCGAACAAGCCGCCGCCGCCGCCCAGCGCGCCGCCGAGGACGAAGCACGAGCAAAAGAGGCCGCGCGCACGCCGCGTAGCGGCAATGGCGGCGGCGCTGCGCGCAAAACGGCGCCAACGCGCACACGCAGCTCCTCCTCCCGCACGACGCCGTTGGAGCGCCAAGGAGGCCGCGTGGCGAGCGGGGTGCTCAACACGATTGCGCGCGAGCTGATGCGGGGCATTTTGGGCACCCCGCGCCGGCGGCGCTGACGCTAGAAGCGCACCACGATCGATGGCGCGGAAACCTTGGCGAGGCCGTGATGGACGGCTTCGATATTGTTCTGATCGGGGTCGAGCACGAAGGCGGCGTAATAGCCGGGATGATACCTCCGTTCCCCCGGGGCGCCGTTATCGCGCCCGCCATGCGCCAGCGCGGCCTTGTAAAACGCTTCGACGGTGGCGCGATCCTTGGCCTGGAAGGCAAGATGGTGGCGCCCGGTAAGCCGGCCCTCGGCGGCGGCGCTTTGCGCGGTTGAGACGAACAGCTCATCGGCCCAGAAATAATCTTCGCCCTCGCCGCCGAGGGGAACGCCAAGCGCATCGAACACGGCCTGGTAGAACCGCTTGCTGGCGGATAGATCGGCGACAACGAGCTGGATGTGATCGATCAGGCGTCCGCGGTGAAGCTCTTGGGTTTCCATGGCTTGGCCCTCCTTCGCTTGCGTGAGCAAAACACGCAGCGCCGGCGCCTCGTTCCGCTTCACCGTGAAAGCGAGATTGGCGACTAATCGACGATGCCGCTTTTCCACTCCGCGTCGCGCCGCGGCAGCGCCAGATAAGCAGCGCCTCGCATTTCCATCAGGCGCGAGGCGGTGCGTTCGAACTCGAAGCTTTGATCGCCGGCGGGGTATAG
>JAEUMU010000041.1 GCA_016791325.1 Hyphomonadaceae bacterium | reverse complement strand
CGCGTTAGCACCTATGCTTCCGGCACCAAATTTTCCGGCGCCGAACCTCAAGCGTTCAGCAGCCATTATCCACTCCGCAGTTGTATTGCGCCCGAACGACGACACGGCAGGCGCCAGTCCGGGGGGAACAATGAACGCTTTGCAAACAGCGCGCTCCAGCGCCGCAGCGCTTCAGCGCGGCGCATGGCGGCTCATTCAATCAGCAACAACGGCGCAAAAGCTCGCCCTTGCTTTCGCCTTGTTTCTTGCGCCGCTGGCCTATGTCGCGAGCAAGCTTATCGCCGACCATCAACGCGTCACCGCGTTGCTGGCTCAGGAGCGCGCGGGCGCGGCATACCTGCGCACCGTCAACGAAGCGCAGGCGCTGCTTCATGTGCAAGCGCGCGCGCTGCAGATTGGCAACACAGGCGCTGACAGCATCTCCCCGGCTCTTCGTGCGCTGCGTTCGGCCGAACGCCGCCATGGCGAACACCTGGAGACCGCCCCATACGCGGAGCGCGCCGTGTTTGCATTGCAAGTGATGCTGACGAACGAGCGAGCACGGGCCACCGCCGCCGGAGCAGCGAGCGCCGCGCTTGCCGATCTTGCGCACCAAATCGGCGACCAGTCCAACTTGATGCGCGATCCCGAGCGCGCCAGCCACCTAGCCGCGAACATCGTGTTGGAGCGAGCGCCGCTGTTGGCCCAGGAAGCACGACAACTGGCGTCCGATGCTGGCGACGCCTTTGCCGACCGGCGTCTCGACGCAGGTGAGCGCGCCAATCTGCTGCAGCGCATGGCCGTGCTGGACAGCGCCGGGGCCACGCTTAACCGCGCGATCGATAGCATGATTGAGAGCGCCGAAGATGCACGCGTTGCTGCAGCGCTGGGCCCGCCGGCGCTTGCCGCAATCAGCAATCTCGCGAGCTACCGCACCTACCTGGATCGCGCGATGACGGAAGGGCGGCTCAATCTGCCGGAGCTTTTGGGCCGGGAGGCCGGCGCGCAGTTCGCGCTGGCGGAACTCTCCGCCCGCATGACGACGGAGTTGGACAGGCTGCTTGAAGCGCGCGCGACGCAGCTCGGCCGCCAGCAGGCGGCAGCCCTGCTCATGGCCGGGCTATTGTTTCTGGGCGTGTTGGGCGCGGTGGTGGCGATGCTTCGCATCGGCCTTGTACAGCCGATCGATTCTCTGGCGCTATCCATTCGCGCCATCGCCGACGGCAACTACGATTCGGAAATTCCCGCGCTGCATCGTGGCGACGAGATCGGCGACATGGCGCGGGCGCTAGCCGTGCTGCGCGACGCCGCCAAGGCGAAGATCGCCGCCGACGCCGCGCGCGCGGCCGCAGAAAGCGCAAACCGAGCGAAGTCTCAATTTGTCGCGAATATGAGCCATGAACTGCGCACACCGCTGAACGCAATCATTGGCTACGCTGAAATCTTGACCGAAGATTCGGAGGACCGCGGCGACGACGCCGCGATCGCCGACCTGCAACGCATCAACATGGCGGCGCGTCATCTCTTGGCGGTTATCAACGATATTCTTGATCTTTCCAAGATTGAAGCAGGGCGAATGGATGTGCTGGCGGCGCCGTGCGACGCGGGCGTCATTGCCGCAGAATCCGCCGCCACCACCGAACCACTCGCGGCCAAGAACGCCAACAAGCTGACACTCGACATCGAGCCGGCGGCCGAATCCTACATCGACGCGCAGAAGCTGCGCCAATGCTTGCTCAACCTGCTCTCCAACGCCTGCAAGTTCACTAAGAAAGGCGAAGTCACGCTGCGCCTGCGGCGCAGCGACGTGAACGGGACGCCGGCGCTCGTCTTCACCGTGTCCGATACGGGCATCGGCATGAGCGAGGAGGAAATGAGCCGTCTGTTCATGCCGTTCGAGCAGGCTAACTCCAATGTCTCGCGCGACTATGGGGGAACGGGCCTTGGCCTGATGATCACACGGCGCATGACGCAAATGATGGGCGGGGACGTCTCCGTGGAGAGCGCACCGGGCAAAGGCTCAATATTCACCCTGTGGATTCCGCAATTCTACAAGGGCTTTGGCGCGGATTCCGACGCACATGCCTGCGCGCGCGCCGGCGCAGCGGACGCCCCGCTTGCGCTCATCGTCGATGATGAGGCCACAGCGCGCGATCTCGCAGTGCGCGCGCTCACGCAACTCGGGTTTGCGGTTCAGGGCGCGCGTACCGCGGAAGCCGGTCTCGCCCTCGCCCGGGAGACCAAGCCCGCCCTGATCATCCTCGACATCAATCTGCCCGATCGCGACGGTTGGGGGGTGATTGAGGAACTCGCCGATCACGCGGACACCAGCGCGATTCCCATCATAGTCCTATCAATCGAAGAGGATCGCCGCCGCTCGATCTCGCTCGGCGCGGCCGAGCATCTGGTCAAGCCCGCCACGCGCGACATGCTGTGCGCGGCCGCACTGCGCCTGGCGCGCACGCAACCGGCGTCGGCAGAGAACATGCCTGTTCGCTTAAGCGCCTAGCCCGGGAAGCTCTGCACGCCTAATGTTGCGATCTGGCCGTTATCGTCGATCAGGCAGCGCAGGCTCTCCATGCCCTGCACGTAGCAGAACATGGGCGCGTCACCGGCCCGCAAGGCCGTGTATTGCGCCTGCGTCACGCCCTCGTCCGTGTAGAAGGGAAACTCTCCGCCCACTGGCGTCGCAGCGCCACGCGGCCAATCTGGCAAGTCGCCGGCGCTGTCGAGTGCGGGGCCGGCTGAAGTGATCCACTCAGCCAGGCGGCGTTGCATGTCTTGGGCGGTCGCGGCGTCAGCGAGCGTCATCACGTGCGCGACAAGGTAAGATTGCGCCCAGACTTGCTCGCCAGCCTCGTTCGTTAGAGCAATGGATGCTTCGGCTGTCGCGCATTCACCGCCGCTGACATTGGCGGCGATTTGGAAACTGCTCCAGGCCCCGCTGGCGGCGGCGGCGCAACCGTTCACCGGCGCAACCGCCTGCTCGACCCCGTCGCCTGGACCACACCCGGCAAGCACAGCCGCAACCGTTCCCATCACGAGCCAACGCATGCTGACGCCCCGCTTGCTCGTCATTTCAACTCTTCCCGAATAAGCGCGCCCACGTCTTTGAGCGCATTTGTGGCAGTCTTGGAATAGGCTGTGAAGTTGAGTCCGCCGTGCATCAGCACTGGATACTTTTTCTCCGCCACGTGAACGCCAGCACGGCGCAAAGCATCGACAAAC
>JAEUMU010000032.1 GCA_016791325.1 Hyphomonadaceae bacterium | reverse complement strand
CCTTGCAAAATAACGTCAGTTCCTTGGCCAACTCCTGAGCGGAGAGGAAACGTTTTTTCTTCACATCGCCGGGTACATCATCATGACCGATAAGTACGAAATGGTCACCGCCGGCGGTGGCGACCATGGCGCCAACGGTGCAGCCGGCAGCGCCGCAGGCTTGGGCCTCGGCGCCGGTTTCGCCGCCTCCGAAGCGGGGCGTGCCGATGTGGGCGTGGATCGCTGGCGGGGTGGTGGGCGCGGTGGTGGTGCTTGGCGCCATCGTGGCGATGCTGCCGGACCAAACGCCGCCGCAGCCGGCGGTGGCTGATGCGCCCAGCCCGCCGGCTCAAGGCGAGGCCTCCCCGCAGGCCATCATCCTCGCCCAGTTGCAGCAGGCGCAGGCTGCGCTGACGCAGCAAGGCTTCCAGATGGTGGGCCAGCCTTATTCGGGCGGCCTGCAGCAGGGCGAGAGCTGGAACGTGGCGGCCGAGTTGCACACAGGGTTCGACTATCGCGTGATCGGCGTGTGCGACCGCGATTGCGCCGACATGGATCTCGTCCTGTTTGATCAGACTGGGCGCGCGCTTATTGAAGACCGTTCAACCGACAGCCAGCCGGTGCTATCGGTGCAGCCGAGCTATAGCGGCGGCTACACCATCCAGGTGCAGATGTACCGTTGCTCGGTCGCGCCGTGCTATTACGCGATCGCGCTTTACGGGCGCGCCCTCTAAATCCGGTTTTGCAGCACAAACACCCGCACCGCTGAGGCGAGCGAGCCATCGACCACATCCTTGGCGCGGCCATCGTCAATCTCGGCGATCAGCACAGGCAGGGTTTGCCCGCGCGCCCGCGCGATCCGCTCAAGCGCGGCCCAGAACTCAGGCTCCAGGGCCAGCGAGGTGCGGTGACCGGCAATGCGCATGGAGCGCTTTTTCAGTGCGCCCTTAGGCGTCGTCGTCGGTACGCTTGTGTCCATCCAGTTTCCGCCTCGCGGCCTCCTGTTCCGCCCTCGTCAGCTTTTTCTCAGCCTTGGTGCGTCCATGCGTGAACCGCTTTGATGCGGCTTCGGTTTCCGCCTCGGCGCGCGCTTTTGCTTTTCGCGCCCGTTTGAGATTCACAATCTCGCCCATAGCAAGGGATGTAGGCGGTTAAGAGGGCGCGGCCAACTGTTTGGCGACAATTGACGATGAAACAGTGTGAACGGGAACTTTGAGGGGAACTGCGCCGCCTCAGCCCGGCCCGATCATTTTTTCCGGGCGGACTATGGCGTCAAAATCGTCGGCGGGGATGCCGTCCTTAATTGCTTCCTCGCGCAGCGTGGTGCCGTTCTTGTGCGCCGTTTTGGCGATCTTGGCGGCGCGGTCGTAGCCGTATTTTTCTTTCAGCGGCGTCACCAGCATGAGCGAGTTCTCAAGCCCGCGCTTGATGTTGTCGAGGCGCGGTTCAATGCCCACCACGCAATTTTCGGTGAAGCTCACGGAAGCATCCGCCAGAAGGCGCACCGACTGCAGGAAATTGTAGGCCATCATCGGGTTGAACACGTTCAACTCGAAATGGCCCTGGCTGCCGGCGAAGGCGATGGCGGTGTTGTTGCCCAGGATGTGGGCGCAAACTTGCGTCATGGCCTCGCACTGGGTGGGGTTCACCTTGCCCGGCATGATGGAGGAGCCCGGTTCGTTCTCCGGCAACGACAGCTCACCCAGGCCCGAGCGCGGGCCAGAGCCCAAAAAGCGGATGTCGTTGGCGATCTTGAAGCAGCTCATCGCCACCGTGTTGATGGCGCCGTGGGTCATCACCATCGCGTCGTGGGCGGCGAGGGCCTCGAACTTGTTTGGCGCCGAGGTGAAGTTGAGGCCGGTGATTTGGGCGATCTTGGCGGCGACCAAGGTGTCGAAGCCCGGCGGCGAAGCGAGCCCGGTGCCGACGGCCGTGCCGCCTTGGGCCAGCTCCATCAGCATCGGCAGCGTCATCTCTATGCGCTTGACGCCGTTTTCGATTTGCGCGGCGTAACCAGAAAATTCCTGGCCGAGCGTGACAGGCGTTGCGTCCTGGGTGTGAGTGCGCCCGATCTTGATGATGTCCTTCCAGGCCTCGGCCTTATCGTTCAGCGCATTGCGTAGCATCTGCAGCGCGGGGATGAGGCGGTGCGTGACCTCCTCGGCGCAGGCGATGTGCATGGCGGTCGGGAACGTGTCGTTGGAGGATTGCGACATGTTCACGTGATCGTTGGGGTGGATCGGCTTCTTGGAGCCCATCTCGCCGCCTAGCATTTCAATGGCGCGGTTTGAGATCACCTCATTGGCGTTCATGTTGGACTGGGTGCCCGAGCCCGTTTGCCACACAACCAGAGGAAAGTGTTCGTTGAGCTTGCCTTCGATCACCTCGTCGGCGGCTTTGATGATGGCCGCGCCGAGCTGGGGGTCCAGCTTGCCGAGGGCCATGTTCGCTTCAGCCGCCGCCTTCTTGACGATGCCGAGCGCGCGGACGATGGGGGCGGGCTGCTTTTCCCAGCCGATCTTGAAATTCCCGAGCGAGCGTTCGGCCTGGGCGCCCCAATATTTGTCGGCCGCGACCTCGATCGGGCCAAAGGTATCGGTTTCCGTGCGGGTTTTCATGGGGCTAGCCTTGGGTGAATCTGACGCGTTGCGCAGAGAGGGGATATGGCGATGAATCCCGCCGATCAAGCCGATAGCGGGGGCGATTGGCGCATGCATTTGCGCGACATGCGGACGCTTGGCGCGCTGCGCGGGCAGGCCCCGCCTGCGGACGCGATCCAGCGCCTTTCCGACCGTGCCCTGCGCGCGGCTGTCCATAATCCGGACCATAGCGAAGCCGCGCGCGCCGGCGCAGCCGAGGCGCTGCGCGCGCGCGGCATCGCGGTGACGCCGTGGCGCATGCGCGTGGCCGGGCTTCTGCGCGCCGGCGATTTGGCCCAGGGAGAGCGGCTCTTCTTCGGTTCGGGGCGGCGCCTGCGGGTGTGGAGCGGCGTGGCGGCGGTGTTTTGCGGCGCCCTGCTGTTTGCGTTGACGGGCTGGGCGCTGAGCAGCGCGGGCGTGGACACGGATCGCGCAATGCTGGCGGCGGGCGTGCTCATCTTGCCGGCGCTCATCTGGGCGGCGGCGACGGCGCTACGCCGGCGGTCCGCACGCGTTTTCTTCGCTGCGCCGGCTCTGAACGCCGCCACGCGCGCGCCGCTGAAGCGGTTCATCCGGCGTGACGTGCGCCCGTTTGGGCACGTGCTATTGCATGCGCCGGGCGGGCCGATCGGCAGTGCGGCTGCGTATCGCGCGGCCGCCGCCAGTATGGGTAACAAGCTGGCGATGAATTTGGCCGCAGCGCGCCCGGATGGGGTGGCGATGCGTTTGGGCGGCACGCCGGCGTGGGCGCCGTTCACCTATGCCTTGGGCGCGGAGAGCGCCGATGTGCTGATCGTGGATCTCTCCGCAGATGCGGGAGAGCAGATCGAACGTGTGCAAGCGTATGCCCCGCGCAGTGTGTTTGTGGCGCTGTGGGGGCGGGTGGAGGAGGCGGAAACCGCGCTGCGTGCAGCGGGCTTGGCCCAACCTTGCTTTTATTACGCGCCCGATGGCGAAATGCAGCGGCGGGGGGCATTTCGCGCGGCGATTCTGGACGCCATGCGCGCCACGCACGGTGCGCCATGAATGTTTGGATCGGGCGCGGCAAGGTGCGTGCGCGCGAGATTGCCGGCGGCGCCGAAATCACCATCGATGGCATCACCACGCAGGCCCGCTATTACAAGCCGCTTGTCTATGAATTCTTTCGCAAGGAGTTCAGCGTGCGCCCCCGCTGGGGCGAGTTCGAAGTTGAACTGGTGATGGAATATTTGGGCGAGGCGCCGCGACTCGATCTCGATAATCTCGCCAAGGCGCTGCTCGATGCGCTGAAGGGGCATGTGTTCTTCGATGATAGCCAAATTGCGCGGCTCTTGTGCGAGCGGCGAAGCGGAGAACGTGACCGCATCAGCGTGCGGGCGATGCGGCGGGAGAGCGCCTAGCGCCAGCGCAGCGGTGGGGCTTCAGCCTTCAGCGCCTCGATACGGGTGCGCAACTCGTCGATGAAGCCGTGATGCGAGCCGTTCCACGTGAGGTGATCGCCGACGACGGCCGTGGTGTTGAAAGGCACAAGCAGCCTTGAGTCTTTTGGCAATGAGCGGCCGGCGCCCTGCAGATAGACCGGCGTGACGGGCGCGGCTGGCATATATTCCACCAGCCGCGCGACGCCGGTCTTGAAGCGCGTCATCTCCTCCGGCGCGCCGCGCGAGCCCTCGGGGAAAACAACCAGAATCTCGCCGCGCGCCAGCGCCTGCTTGGCGCCGGCCAGAACATCCTCGTGGCGCGAAGCGGCGCCACGCTTGATCGGGATGATGCCGATGATGTTGCGTGAAAACCAGGAACCGAAGCCGCCTTTGTCGAAATGATCCGCCGCCGCCACGGGGCGCACTTTGTGCAACAGCCGCGCTGGAAACAGGCAAAGCAAAACGATGGTGTCGACGTGGCTGTTATGATTTGCGGCGACAATGGCGGGGCCATCGCGCGGCAGTTTTTCCGCGCCGATGACGTCCAAGCCGAACAACAGCCGCGCAATCGGCCGAACCACGAACATGAGAGCGTAGCGGCGCAACGTTTGCAGCATCAAAAGCGCTCTATGGCGAAATAGGCGAGCAGATGAAAATAGAGCGGCGCGGCGAATGTGAGGCTGTCGAGCCGATCGAGCACCCCGCCGTGGCCGGGAATAAGCCGCGATGTGTCCTTCACGCCCAGATCGCGCTTGATCGCGCTCATGGTGATGTCGCCGAAGAAGCCAGCGGCTGGAATGACGATCGCCATGATGGCGGCTTGCACGGGCGAAAGCGGCGTGAAGGAAGGCGCCAGGAAATAGAAGACGAGCGCCGTGGTGAGCCAGCCGCCAAGGGCGCCTTCCCATGTCTTATTCGGGCTGACGCGCGGCGTGATTTTCGTGCGCCCCAGTAATTTGCCCCAGCAATACTGGGCGACATCGTTCAACTGGGTGATGAACAGAAGGAAGAACACCAAGCCCGCCGCGCCTGCTGGCGCCTCAGCGCCCGGCGTGCGCATCAAAAGCGCGATATAACCGATGTTATAGACGCAGACGATCACGCCCCATTGCACAATGCCGACGGTGGCGAGGTAGCCTTCTGTGCGCCCGATCCACGACATCGCCGCCGTCATGATCAAGAACGCATAGACCGGGGCGAAGACCAGATAGACTTGGTAGCTATCTTCAAACAGCGTATCGGCGAAGATGAGGCCGTAATTGACGAATACGGTCAGATAGGCGAGCAGTACGATCAGCCGATCTTCCTTGCGCGTGGGCGCCAGCGTCAGAAATTCCTTCAGAGCCAGGAAAGAAATGAGCGCAAACAGGATCGCCGTCGCCTGCCAGCCCGCGATCAGCGCGCCGCCCACCAGCAGCGCGATCACCCACCAAGAGCGCATGCGCGGGCCCAGATCGCTCCATTTCGTGGGCTGCATCGCCGGCAGAATGAGCGCCGCGACCGTGCCCAGGATCAGAAGTGCAAGCACGCCCAAAAAGCCGAATAGCAGCGCTTCCGGCAGATGGATGGCGAAAGTCTCGCCCGAAACGGTCAGTCCGCTCATGGTTCGCTCATTGCGCCGTCTCGCGGGGAAACGTCAATGAGCGCGATCCAATCTTTTCGGCAGTGGATGGCTACAAGCACGGTGGCGCATATGGCGTTCGCGTTCGTGGTCATGGGTGGATGGGCGCTGTTCGCCAACCGGGCGCATGCGCTCCCGGAGATGCTGCGCGCGGGACTGGTTCAGGGGGCGATCTCTTGCGTGTTGACGTTTCCGCTGAAGAAATTTCTGGAATGGTTCAGCCCGAAGCTTGAGGGGAGCGCCGCTTTTGTGCTGCCGCCGATGGTGACGGCGTCCAGTATTCTGGCGATCTTGTCCGGCGCGCACACTTTGGCCGGCACGCCGGAAATCGTGGCGACGATCGCCGTGCCGTTTGCGGTCTCGACCAGTTACGCCATCCTCTACAACCTCCGCCTCTGCCGGGAGCGTCGCGCGTGAGTGAAGCTGATCGCCGTCCGATTTCTCAGCGTTCGCACAGCTGGGCCAAATGGCTGACGCGGGTATTGGTGCGAAGCGGCCTTACGCCCAATTTTATCTCCTTCACCTCGATTGTGTTTGCCGCGCTGGGCGGGGCCTGCTTCTACGCGATCGCTTTGGCGACCAGCACCGGCGATCGGATCATGCTGTGCATTGGAGCGGCGCTGTTCTGTCAGCTGCGCCTATTGGCCAACATGATGGATGGGATGGTGGCTGTTGAGGGGGGCAAAGGCAGTGCCGATGGCCCGGTGTGGAACGAGCTGCCGGATCGCTTCGCCGACATCGCCCTGCTGGTGGGCGCGGGCTACGCCGTGGCGCATTTGGGGCTGGCCGATGCGAGTTTGGGCTGGGCGGCCGCTGTAGCGGCGGTGATGACGGCGTATGTGCGCGAGGTCGCCAAAGGCGCGGGCGCGCCGCCGGATTTCTCCGGCCCAATGGCGAAGCCGCATCGCATGTTTGTAATGACGCTGGCCGCGCTTTTGACCATGTTCGATGGCGTGCTGGGGGCGCCGTTGGCGCAAGTCTTCGGCTGGAACAGCAGCGCGGGCGCATTTTTGGCGCTGGGCCTATGGATCGTGCTGATGGGGGCGGTGTTTACAGCGCTCAATCGCACGCAGCGCGCGCTGGCGCATCTGCGCCGCTGAGGGGACCAACAAATATGCGGATACCGGCTTTGCTTGGGGTGGTGTTGGCGCTGGGCGCGTGCGCGCCGGAGCGCACGCCCCAGGCGCCGCCCACAGAACTGGCCCGCGTTGAGGCGCCGCAAACTGGCGCGCGCGTGACCAGCCCGTTGCGGGTGAGCGGCGTGGCGCCGGCGGATTGGTATTTCGAGAACCAGTTTTCGGTCACGCTCGTGGGCGGCGATGGCGCCATCATCGCCGAGGCGCCCGCCCATCCGCGTGTGAACTGGACCGCGCCCGGCCCCAAAGAGTTTGACGCCGAACTTAGGTTCGACACCGAGGGCCCTGCCGTCCTCGTGTTGCAGGAATCCATGCCGCGCGACGGCGAAACGCCGCGCGAGGTGCGCATGCCCGTGATGCTGGCGCGCTAGTTATTTTTTCCGGAAGGCGTCCAAGCTGACGACGGCGCCATCCGCAGCGGCCGGAGGCGCAACTGCTTCGGCTTGTGCTTCGCGCGGAGCGGGGTGGCCGGCGTCATCGCCGGAGGCGAGGCGCGCTTCGTCCGCGTGGTGCTGCTCGAACTGCAGGCCGAATTTCACGCTCGGATCGAAGAAGCGCGTGATTGCGCTCAGCGGAATGGTGATCGGGTGCGGCTGGCCAGAGAACTTCAAGATTACGCGGAAGCGATCTGCGTAGACTTCGAGATCCCAGAACTGGTGCTCGAGCACGATCGTCATTTCATCGGGGTAGCGCGCGCGCAGATGCTCGGGGATCAAGACGCCCGGCGCGTGCGTGCGGAAGGTGATGTAGAAATGGTGCTTGCCGGGGAGACCGCGCGGTGAAGCCGCTTCCTGCAATGCGGCGCGCACGACGCTGCGAAGCGCGTCCTGCATCAGTTGGTCATACCCGATCATGTCGTCGGCCACGGCCGCTCCCCCTTGGCTCTTGGGCACACCCTTAAAGGCTCGTTTCGGGCAGTCAATTGCTCATCCATGGCGCGCGAAATCGTGATGTTTGCCAACTTCAAGAGGCGAAACGCGCGCTCGTCGCAGCCGGTTCGCGCCGCGCGCGCATTTTCTCCGCAGCATGTGGATAACGCTCGCTTGGGGCGCGAGTGCGGCGACAACTGGTTGCGATGAAAGAAGAATTGTGAGCACCGCGCAATGACGCCGCATCTGCGGCGCAACATATTGCTGATGCGAAATGTTGCTCGTGGCTGTGGTTGACCAGCGCCCGCAGCGGTCGTTGCGGAACTGCCGTTGAAATTGCGGGAGAGTCCCCGGCTTCTGTTGCCGGGCGCCGGGGGGCCCCGCCTAGTGATGCTACTCAGTAGGACTTGAGGTCGAGATCACTCGCACTGCTTACGCAGCGAGGGCGAACTCTTCAGCGTTGTTGTCATTCGCAACTATGCTGTTTGGCCTGTGACGGGACCACCCGAGCAAAAGCAACAGCCTTCAACGTCCGTCGATCCTATTTCGGCCCCAGACAATCCCCGAATGAGGGATGAGGCTGGTGGAGCCGCCGGGCATCGCACCCGGGTCCGATCCGTCTATCTCTGCGCGTTTATCGCCATAGTCCGGTTGCCCGGACGAGTCGGAATATAGGCGAGGGTGCGCCCGGGTTCAAAGCGCGCATTGTTCCCGACTCGCTCTAGCCTCGCTGGGGCAAGGCGGGGGAGCAGCGCCATGGTCAAGAAGTTCTCGGCGGAGTTCATCGGCACCTTCACGCTGGTTCTATTCGGGTGTGGGGCGGCCGTGCTGGCGGGGTTCGGCGTGGTGGGGCAGCTGGGCATCGCTTTCGCCTTCGGGCTGGCGATCGTGGCCATGGCTTATGGGATCGGGCCGGTTTCGGGTTGCCACGTAAACCCAGCGGTGAGCTTCGGCGCTTGGTTGGCCGGACGCATGAGCGTGGCGGAGATGCTGGTCTATTGGCTGGCCCAGTGCGCTGGCGCGATCGTGGGGGCGGGCGTGCTTTACCTCATCGCGACGGGCTCGCCCGATTACGCCATCGCCCAGGGCCTGGGGCAGAATGGCTACGGCCTTGGGCATTCGCCTGGCGATTTCAGCCTGCTTTCAGGCGCGGTGTTCGAGGTGGTGGCGACGTTCCTGTTCGTGGTCACCATCCTGGGCGTGACGCAAAACCCGGCCTCCGCCCCGTTCGCGGGCCTGGCGATCGGGCTGACTCTGGTCGTGATCCATATTGTCGGCATTCAAGTGACGGGCGTTTCGGTGAACCCGGCGCGCTCGCTGGGGCCGGCGGTTTGGGTGCTGGGAGATGCGCTGGCGCAGCTTTGGCTGTTTATCGCCGCACCCTTGCTTGGCGCTGGGCTCGCGGGCTTGGCTTTCCGGATGAAGCTGCTGGGGGAAGATGGGTGAAGTTCAGGGGCGTCGCCTTCGGCGCGGTTTTCGCGGCGGCGGCGCTGCTGACCTATCTTTACGCGCCGATGCCAGCGCCGCGCGTGACTGCGCCGAGCGCTGGCGACTGCGTTGAACTGACGCTGTGGTCGAATGGCTACCACAGCGATATCGGGGCCCCAGCCGAGATTTTCCCCCAGACGCACCCGTTGCGCCGGCTTTACCCCGATGCGCGGAGCTTTCTGATCGGCTGGGGCGACGAGGCGTTCTATCGCTCAGACGGCACGAACCTGTGGCTGGGCTTGCAGGCGCTGATGCCGCCCAGCCCGAGCGTGCTGCACATCGCCTATAATGCGCCTGCGGCGTCCGCTTACCTTGGGCCCAACGACCAAGTGACGATCGGCGTGTCGCGGGAGGGCGCGGCGCGGTTCGTGGCCTTCGTGGATCGGGCGCTTGTGCTGGATGCGAGCGGCGCGCCCGTGCGGGTGGCGGCCGGCAAGGTGGTGGGGCGCTCGGCCTTTCTGCGCAGTCGCGGATCGTTCCATTTGTTCAATGTGTGCAACCAATGGATGGCGCGGGCGCTGCGGGCCGCAGGCGTGAATGTGAACGCGCGGGCCGCCTGGCTGGCTGGGCCGTTGATCCGCCAAGCGCGGGCGAGCGGGGTGGCGCCATGCGCCCCGGCCTGACGTTCGCGGCCGAGTCGCCCCATATAGGGCGGATATGAGCGCTCAGCCTGTCACCGCGCCGCACGGCGAACCCTCTCAGGCCGATCTGGCCTATCTTGGGCTGCTGGACGACATTCTGCAAAACGGCGTCGATCGCGGCGACCGCACCGGAACAGGCACGCGCGGCGTGTTCGGCCGCCAGCTTCGCTTCGACCTGAGCGCAGGCTTTCCTTTGCTGACCACGAAGAAGCTGCATCTCAAGAGCATCATTCTCGAACTGCTCTGGTTCCTGCGCGGCGATAGCAACGTGCGCTGGCTGCAGGATCACGGCGTGACGATCTGGGACGAATGGGCCGACGAAGAGGGTGAGCTCGGCCCTGTGTACGGCAAGCAATGGCGCAGCTGGGAGAGCAAGGACGGGCGCGTGATCGACCAGATCGCGAGTGTCGTGGACTCGATCAAGACAAATCCCAACTCCCGCCGCCATATCGTCAGCGCGTGGAATCCGGCGGAGGTGGATCAGATGGCGCTGCCGCCGTGCCACTGTCTGTTCCAGTTTTTCGTGGCCGAGGGGAAACTGAGTTGCCAGCTTTATCAGCGCAGCGCCGACGTCTTCCTTGGCGTGCCGTTCAACATTGCTTCCTACGCGCTTCTCACGCAGATGATGGCCCAAGTGACGGGGCTCAAGCCCGGCGAGTTCGTGCATACGTTCGGTGACGCACACCTTTACCATAATCATTTCGAGCAAGCGCGACTGCAGCTCACACGCACGCCCTACGCCCCGCCGCAAATGCTGATCAATCCGGAGCGAACCGATATCTTCACCTTCGAGTATGGCGACTTCAAACTTGAAGGTTATCAGGCGCATCCGAGCATAAAGGCGCCGATCGCGGTTTAGCCCTTTCAAGCCTATTTGCTGGCTAGCCGATTTGAGGGCAGCATGCGGTCTTTGCCTGGATCAGTTTGTCTCCAACTGGCGGCGCCATGTTCTGCGCGTGCGCCGCGGATCGTGTGATGAAAGCGCGCGAACTCCTCGCCACAGCGCGCATTGCCGGCGGCGATGAGTTGCGTCTGTTTCGCCGCGACACCGAGTTCACCATCGCGCTTGGCGGCAATGAACTCATGTCGAGCCGGTTGAGTGGCTCGGAAGAGGCCCTCGCCACGATGACATGCGATCGCCTGCGCGCGCCCTCGCCGCATCTGCTGATAGGCGGCTACGGCATGGGTTTCACGCTCCGCGCGGCGCTTGCGCGTCTGGACGCAGGCGCGCGCGTCACCGTGGCGGAGCTTGTGCCGGAGATCATCGATTGGGCGCGCGGGCCGATGGCGGATGTGGCCGCCGGCTGCCTTGAGGATCCGCGTGTGGAGATTGTGCTGGAAGATGTGGGCGCTGTGATTGCGGCTGCGCCCCGCCGTTACGACGCCATTCTGCTTGATGTCGATAATGGGCCGGATGGCTTGTGCCGTGCGGGCAATGATCGACTCTATTGCTTACAGGGGTTGGCTGCGGCCAAAGCGGCGCTGAGGCCGGGCGGCGTGCTGGCGATCTGGTCGGCGGGGCCGGATGCGCGGTTTACGCGCCGGCTGCGGGAAGGCGGTTTCAGCGTAGAGGAATCCAGCGTGCGTGCGCGCGGAAATGGCAAGGGCGCGCGGCATGTGATCTGGTTCGCCGCTGTGCGATGAGGCTAGAGTGGCTTTCGTGACCCCCAAACTCACTCTCGTCGTCGCTGTGGCGAAGAATGGCGTGATCGGCCGCGGCGGCGCGCTGCCATGGCGGCTTTCATCCGACCTGAAGCGATTTAGGGCCGCCACTCTGGGCAAGCCGGTGCTGATGGGGCGCAGAACTTGGGAGAGCCTGCCGAAGAAGCCGTTGCCGGGCCGCCCCAACTTGATCCTCACCCGCGATCCAAGCCTGAAGGCGGACGGGGCGTGGGTGTTCACCGATCTTTCGGCGCTGCTGGCGGCGGGGCGGGCGATGGCGGAAGCGATAGGCGCTGAGGAAGCGTGCGTCATCGGAGGCGCTGAACTTTATCGCGCCGTGCTGGCGCAGGCCGATCGCATCGTGCTGACGGAGGTGGGCCTCGCGCCCGAGGGCGATGCGCGTTTGGACCTCGACTTAACGCGTTGGCGCGAAGTGAGCCGTGAGCCAGTGCCGCGCGGCGAGAAAGACGATGCGGATTTTATCGTGCGCGTGCTGGAGCGGCCGTAACGGAACGCTTGCGGCCGGTTCGCGCGCGCCTAAGCTCCCGCCATGGGCAACTTTGAAATTCTCGCCGAAGGGCTGCAATTCCCCGAGGGGCCGATCGCAATGCCGGATGGCAGCGTGATCCTGGTTGAGATCAAGCGTGGCGCGCTTACGCGCGTCTGGAATGGTAAGAACGAGGTGATCGCCGAAATCGGCGGCGGGCCCAATGGCGCTGCGCTGGGCCCGGACGGGGCGGTGTATGTGACCAACAATGGCGGCTTTGCGTGGCACGAAGCGGGCGGGTTCACCATCCCGGGCGACGCCGCGCCAGATTACACCACCGGCCGCATTGAACGCGTTGATCTCTCCACCGGCAAGGTGGAGCGCCTTTATGAGAGCGTGAACGGCAATCCGCTTTCGGGGCCGAACGATCTTGTGTTCGATGCCGCGGGTGGGTTTTGGTTCACCGACCTCGGCAAGAACTATCGCCGCAGTACCGATCGCGGCGGCCTCTACTACGCCAAACCCAACGGGACGCTGCTGAAGGAGGCGGCGTATGGCTATGTCGGCCTCAATGGCGTCGGCCTCGCGCCCGACGGCAAGAGCGTTTACGCCGCCGAAACCGAGACCGCCCGGCTCTGGGCGTTTGACATCACAGGCGAAGGCGAAGTGGGCGCTGGGGCGTTCGGCCTTTCAGGGCGCGTGGTGTGCACACAGCAAGCGCACGTGTATTTCGACAGTCTGGCCCTGCAGGCCAATGGCGATGTATGCGTCGCGACGCTGGGGCAGGGTGGCATAACGACGATCACCCCGGCCGGCGTGTCGACGCACACGCCGTTTCCGGATTTTCTCGTCACCAACATCGCCTTCGGCGGCGCCGATATGCGCGACGCGTTCATTACGCTTTCCAGCTCCGGCAAGCTGATCAAGGCCCGCTGGCCCGAGCCTGGGTTGCGGCTTAATTTCAATCCCTACTGAGTTGAGGCGCCCCATGGCCATCATCGTTCATCACCTGGAAGAAAGCCGGTCGCAGCGAATTCTATGGTTGCTGGAGGAATTGGCGCTGGACTATGAGGTGCGCCGCT
>JAEUMU010000017.1 GCA_016791325.1 Hyphomonadaceae bacterium | reverse complement strand
TCATCCACCAGGATGCATTCGCGCCCGGACACGTCGCCGATAATGTGCATCACCTCGCTCACGCCGGCTTTTTCGCGGCGCTTATCGACAATGGCGAGATCGGCTCCGATGCGATTGGCCAAAGCGCGCGCCCGCACCACGCCGCCCACATCCGGTGAAACGATCATCAGGTCGGAGATGTTTTTGTATGTCTCCTTGATGTCGTCGACCAGGACGGGCGTGGAGAAGAGATTGTCCGTCGGGATGTCGAAGAAGCCCTGGATCTGGCCGGCGTGTAGTTCGAGCGTGAGCACACGGTTGGCGCCGGCGGTGGTTATCAGATTGGCGACCAGCTTGGCCGAGATCGGCGTACGTCCGCCGACTTTGCGATCCTGCCGGCCGTAGCCGTAATACGGAATGACCGCCGTGATGCGGCGCGCGGAGGCGCGGCGCAGGGCGTCGATGCCGATCAGCAACTCCATCAGGTGATCGTTGGCGGGGAACGACGTCGATTGGATGAGGAAAACATCCTCGCCGCGTACGTTTTCCTGAATCTCGACGAATATCTCGTTGTCCTTGAAGCGCTTGAACTCGGCCAGCGCGAGCGGCGTATCGAGATGATCGGCGATGGCCCGGGCCAGCGCGACGTTGGAATTGCCGGACAACAGTTTCATGGGATGCGGGCCCCGTCGCGATCCTGGATCGGGGTGTTCCTAGCCTCCGACTCGGCGGCGGGGAAAGAGATTCGCTGCGGATTTGTGACGCCGGCGCGCACTGTTGCGCGGCCGACGCGCTCTCATAGCGCGATCGCCGCGCAATTGCGCCCGTAATCGGGTTCGCCGCGATGGGCGGCGCGGCGGCAGGAATGCCAGCGTTCGGGCGCGGCATAGGTATCGTGCGGCAGGATTTCGGCCGCGACCCCGAGCGCCTTGAGTTGAGCTGCACAGAAAGCGGGCAGATCGAAATGCGCGCGCCCGTTCGCGCCGGGCGCGAAGAAGCGGGCGTTGGCGGGTGCGGCGGCGAGGAATTTGGCCTCAAACTCGGGCCCGACCTCATAGGAGGGCTGGTGGATCGTCGGCCCGATGGCGGCGACGATCGCACGCGCGCCATGCTGGCGCATGAGCGCGACGGTGGCGCCAAGCACCCCGGAGAGGGCGCCTTTCCAGCCCGCATGCGCGGCGGCGACCACGCCGGCTTCGGCATCGGCCAACAGAACGGGCGCGCAATCGGCGGTGAGCACGCTGATGACCAGGCCGGGCGTGGTGGTGACGAGCGCATCGGCGTGGGGGCGCTGCTGCGGCCATGGGCCCAGCGCGAACACGGCGTCGGGCGAATGCACCTGATGCACGCCGATCAGGTGATCGGCGGCGAAGGCGGCGGCGATGCGGCGGCGGTTTTCGCGCACGGCATCAGGATCATCGTTCGAGCCCGTGCCGGCGTTCAGCGACGTGTAAATGCCGGTGGAGACGCCGCCTTCACGGCCGAAGAAGCCGTGGCGCACGCGTGCGAGCGCGGGCGCCTGCAGCGCAGGCGGCGTGCTCAGAAGCCCGCCGGCGGCGGCAGTTTGGGGCTGGAGAGACATATCACCTTGAACAATGCGCCCATCTCTTCGGGATGGGTCAAGCGGCGGAGCTCACGCGCGAGGCGTTCGGCGTGTTCGGGATTGGCGCGCGCGAGCGCCTCAGCGCGAAACTCGACGCCAAGCCCGCGCAGAAACGACGCTTGCGTCACCGGCCCATGCACGGCGAGGCCGGCTTGCTGCGCCAGATGCGCCACGCGGGCGAAATCGACGTGAGCGGTGAGATCGGCCGCGCCGGGCGCTTCGAGCGGATCGACGTGAGCGTGCGCTTTCAGGGCTTGCAGCGTATCGGCGCCTTCGGGGCGGACATAGCCGTAATCGATCAGCAACGCGCGGCCCGGCGCATCGTGCAGGCGGCGCTCGATTTCATAGATCAAGGATTCAAGCGCCGGCGCGACCTCACGCACGGCGCCGATTTCATCCTCGCTATCGGGCGCGGGCAGGGCGGCGCTCAGGCCGAACGCCAGTTGATCGGCTTCATCCAGACCGACCAGCTTTTCATGCCAGCCATCTTCGCCGCGCACGAATTGGCGGATCGGCAGGCAATCCAGAAATTCGTTGGCGATGATCAGCGATGGGCCGGGCGGGGCGTCTTCCAGGCGCAACGCCCATTCCGCTTCAGGGACGCGTTTGGCTTGCTCATCGCGCAGCGGAGCGCTCATTTCCACCAGCGTCAGGTGCATAGCCTCGTGCATGCCGGCGATGCGTTCGCTGGCGCGCAGCGCATCTTGCATCAAGACGCCGCGACCGGGGCCGAGCTCAATCAGGTTGAACGCGGGCTTGGCGAGCGCTTCCCACTCGTGCGCGCACCAAAGGCCGAGTAGTTCGCCGAACATCTGGCTGGCTTCGGGCGCGGTAATGAAATCGGCGCCAGCCCCGCCGAGCGCGGGTCGCGTGGCGTAATAGCCGTGCGCAGGGTCATAGAGGCACGCGGCCATGAACTCCGCGACCGTCATCGGGCCGTTGTCGCGGATGTGGTCGTTGAGCTGCTGTTTGAGCGTCACGCCGCGGCCAGTTTGGATTGTTTGCTGGCGCGCCAGATGAGCCAGGCGCCGATCAGGATCATGGGGATGGACAGCAGCATGCCCATGGTGATGACGCCGCGCAGCGCCTCGGGCATGTGCGCGTCTGGTTCGCGCACGGTTTCCAGAATGGCGCGGAACAGGCCGTAGCACAGCAGGAACAGGCCGACATTGAGGCCGGGGCGGCGCAGGGATTCGAATTTGAGCGTGGCGATATTGATGATCGCAAACAGCGCCAGGCCCTCAAGCGCGGCTTCGTAAAGCTGGCTGGGGAAGCGCGGCGAAAGGCCGGCGGGGCAGCTTCCGTGCAGCCGCATCAGCGTCTCGTTGCAGAACACCATGCCGAACGGGCCATCGGTTGTGCGGCCCCACAGCTCGCCATTGATGAAATTGGCTATGCGGCCGAAGAACAGGCCGATCGGCGCGGCCGCCGCGGCGAGATCGCCCAGGCGCAGCAGGTCGATCGTGTCGGTGCGGGCTTTCGTGCGTGCGGCCTCGGCTTCGCTTTTCTTGATCCATCCCAGCTTGCTGATGCGCTCATAGGCGCTGCGCTGGCCTTCGGGCGGCGTCTCGACGATGTGCTTCTTCGCCAGGGCGGTGAGTTGCTCCTCGTTGACGTGGCGCTGACGGGTGAACCAGATCGCGGCGACGGCCACCCCGATGAGGCCGCCATGGAAGCTCATGCCGCCCTGCCAAATCTGGAGCAGCTCAAGCGGGGCGTTCCAGATCATGTCGGGCTTGTAGAAGAGCACGTAGCCGAGCCGCCCGCCAAGGATGACGCCGAGCGTGGCCCAGAACAGGAAATCATCCGTCTGCGGTACGCTCATCGCCGGCTTGCCGGGCGCCCACAACCGATCGCGCCGGATCAGCGTCACCATCCAGCGCCAGCCCAGGAACAGGCCCGCAATGTAGGCCAGCGCATACCAGCGTAGATCGAGCCGGACGCCATCGCCGATCGGCAGCGTGCCCAGATGCAGCGCCACCGGGTCGATATTGGGGAATTGCATCGCTTCGGCGATCATGATGCGCCCTCTTTAGCTGATTGGCCGCATTGCCCGGCCCCCGCCCGGTTTCTAAGTAGGGCGAAAGGATCGGTCCACATGCAAACGCAAAGCTCCGTGTTCGATGATCTGGCCCGTTTGATGACGGGGGCGATGGGCATGGCCCAGGGCGCGGGCCTGGAGGCCAAGAGCTTCATGCGCGCCCAGGCCGACAGATTCGTCGCCGAAATGGACTTGATCGGCCGCGATGAGTTCGAGGCCGTCAAGCAAATGGCGGCGGACGCGCGCGCGGAAGCCGATGCGCTGCGCGAGCGCGTGGCGGTGCTGGAGGCGGCGCTGCAGGCGAGGGGGTAACGCGCGCCGCGCGTTTAGGTCTGAGAAAGGAATCGGACGCTTAGCTGGGGGCGGGGCATGATTCGCGTGCGCAAAGTGCGCGACCACAGGGGAGAGATCAAAGGCGTGTCGCTGCGCGCCTGAGCCCGGAGGGACGCTCATGGATCTCACGCTGGACGACGATTTCGAACCCGCGGGCGACCCGCTGGACACCGTTGAAACCGTGCTCGCCGCTGACGACCGCTTCGCGAGCGAGCGCGCAGAAGACGGCGACGTGCATTTCGTCTTCAAAAGCAATTGGAACGAAACGGCGGGCTATTTCAGCTATCGCCAGGAATTGCCGGCGCTGCTGTTCACACTGGGCTTCGACATTCAGGCGCCTGCTTCGCGCCGGGGCGAAGCCATCAAGCTGGCGGCGGCCATCAACGAAAATCTGTGGCTCGGCCATTTCGACGTGTGGTCCGACGACGGCACCATCATTTTCCGCCACGCCATGCCCATGATCGGGCGCGATGAAATTTCCATCGGCGAAGTGCAGGCGATGCTGGCGGCGGCCATGGATGCCGCGGAACGGTTCCAGCCTGCGTTTCATTTCGCTATTCTTGGCGGCATGGCCGCGGAGGACGCCGCAAAGGCGGCGTTCTTCGAAACCAGCGGAGAAGCGTGAGCGAACTTGACGCCCCATCGATCGCCCTGATTGGCGCCGGCGCCATGGGAGGGGCGCTTGTGCGCGGTTGGATTGAAGCCGTGCGCAAAGGCGGGGGACTGACGCTCACCGTCGTGGAGCCCAATTTTGATCCGGAGCTGGAGCGCGCGCTCGACGCCGTGGGCGCGGTGCTGAACCCGCCCGATCCAGGGCCGGTGGACGTGCTGGTGCTGGCTGTGAAGCCGCAGGCGTTTGCGACGGTTGCGGCGGGCGCGCGCCGTTTTGTCGGCCCCGAGACGTGTGTGCTTTCCGTCATGGCGGGCGTGACGATCGAAACGCTGGCGCGCGAACTCGGCGCGGGCCGGGTGATCCGCTCCATGCCCAACACGCCGGCGCGTATTGGGCGCGGCGTGACGGCATATGTGGCTTCGCCCGCATGCAGCGCGCAGGACAAGGCGCTGATCGCGCAATTGCTTGAGCCGCTCGGAACGGTGGAGCCGATCCCCGCTGAGCGGCTGATGGATGTGGTGACCGCGGTTTCGGGTTCGGGGCCGGCCTATGTGTTCATGCTGGCCGAGGTGCTGGCGGCGGCGGCTGAGCAGGAAGGGCTCGACAAGGAGACGGCGATGCGCCTGGCCAGCCGCACCGTGGCGGGCGCTGGCGCGCTGATGCTGGAAACGGGCGATACGCCCAGCACGCTGCGTAAGCAGGTCACCAGCCCGGGCGGCACAACTGAGGCGGCGCTGGATGTGCTGGGGGCCGCCGATGGGTTAGGACCGCTATTGCGCCGGGCGGTGAGCGCCGCGGCGCAGCGCTCCCGCGATCTGGGCAAGGGATAGCGGCGTAGTTCCCTCGCCGCGCGCGCCGGGGGATGAAGAAGGCCTAACCCTAAACCCGCCTTGACGGCGCCATATCGGCCCGCCTTCAATCACCGCATGAGCCATTTGGACAATTCGATCCGCCGCGATCTGGCGCGGGCGGCTTTGGCGCTGGGCGCGGACGGCAGCTGGCGCGACGTGACGCTGGCGAAGCTGGCGCATGCGTCGAGCCGGCCGGTCTCGGATTTCTACGGGGCGACGCTGGGCGAGGCGGTCGATTGTGTTGAAGAGGCTTTCGATCGCGCCATCGCCGATGCAACCGATGAACTCGATCCCGGCCAGAGCGTGCGCGACAGGCTGTTTGAATTGATCATGCGCCGCTTCGAGGCGATGGAGCCGCACCGCAAGGCCGTGCTGGCCATGGAACAGGGGCTCGACCGCGACCCGATGTTGATGGGTGCGGCGCATCAGCGGCATGTGCGCTGCGCGCGCTGGGTTTTGGCGCTGGCGGGGCTCGAGGCCGACGGCATGACAGGCCAAGCGCGAGCACAAGGGCTGGGCGTGATCATCGGCCAAGCGCGCGCGGCGTGGCGCGGCGATGAGGCGGGCGATTTCGCCAAGACGATGGCCTCGCTCGATAAGAATTTGCGCCGCGCCGAAGAGATGTTCGGCCGCTGGGCGGGCTTCGAAGCCAAGCCGAAGGAAGAGCCGCCGGCGGCGTGAGCACGCGTAGAATCTGAACTGCGTTTGCTGCGCGCCGCGCCGCGCGATTAACCTTTCGGCAAAGGATTTTTTACGCTTTCGGCGCCAAGATTTCCGCGTGTTAGCCACGAAAGTGCGGGCTCATGTTGACGATGGCGTTGAGCGACACATCCGACGCGTTTCGCGTCTTTATCGGCTCCCAAGCGCGCTTTTGGCTTGGCGCCGCGTTCGTAGTGCTGGCGCTTCTGGCCATCCAGTACGAGGAAGTGATCGCTCCGGAAATGGGACGCATCACCAACAGCCTCGACGCCGTAACCGCCGATCTGCGCACCAAGCTTTCGAGTTTCGCGCTCTAGCGCCGCAGCCGCCCATGAAACGCCGCCTTCCATGCCCTGGCCCGTTTCATGGGCCGGCTGTGCGCGGCTAGCCTGGCGCATCCAAACGCGCGGCCAAGCTCATCTCCCTCTGTAGAGCTTTAACGGGGGAGACTATGAGACTGGATCGGCGCGCGCTGTTGGGCGCGATGGGCGCGGGCGTGGCGATGGCCGGGGCGAGCGCGCAGGCGCAAACGCAAGGGGCCGCGCCGCCCGCGGAGCCGACGCTTGAGGCGCGGCTGACGGCGCGGGCGCAGGAACATCGCAGCCGGCTGCTGTTCGATGGCGTGCGTTTTTCAGGGCCCGCCTATGAGGCGCTGCTGGAGGAAGGGCGCGCGGCGCGGTTCTTCTGCCTGGGCGAAGAACATGGCGTCGCCGAAAATCCGAAACTGGCGGCGCAATTGTTCGCCGCGCTGGCCGGCGTTGGCTATTCCAAAGCATGCATCGAAATCTCGCCGCCGATGGCGCGGGAGCTGGATCGCGCCGCGCAGGGCGGGATGGACAGCGTGCGTGCGCTGTTCACCGATCCGCGGGCGAATGTGGCGTTCTTCACCATGCGCGAGGAAGCGGAGTGGATCGTGGCCGCGCGCGCGGCGGTGCGCGGGCGGGGGCAAGCGCTTTGGGGGCTTGATTATGAGGTCGGCGGCTTTGGGCGGTTGATCGATATATTGGAGGCGCGGCGCAAGCCGGCGGCGGCGCAGGCGGCGTTTGCGGCGATGCGCGCCAACGCCGATACGCTGGACGCTGCGTTCGCACGATCGCGTTCGCCGGAGCACATCTACAGCTTCGCCGGCGATCCCGCGTTGGTGGCTGCGGTGCGGGCGGCGTGGCCCAACGCTGATAGTGACGCCGTCTGGATGTTGGAGACGCTGGAGCAGACGCTGACTATCAACGGCTATTGGCAAACGCAGCAGGGTTGGCTTTCGAACCAGAGCAGGGCGCTGTTGAATCGCGCGAACTTTCGCCGCTATTGGGAACGTGAGCGCACGAAGCCGCGCGTGTTCTTCAAATTTGGCGCAAGCCATATGGTGCGCGGGCTGACGCATACGCAGGTTTTTGATGTCGGGAGCCAAGTTTCGGAATTGGCCGAAGCGCAAGGCGGCCGGAGCTTCCACGTCATGGTGCTGCCAGGCGTGGGTGCGCAACATGCGCAACTGGATGTGCGCACGTGGCGCTACGCGCCCGTCGCCGCGGGCGCATATAACGAGATCGGCATGGCGCCGCTGCTGGGTGCGGCTTATGACGATGCGATGACGCTGATCGACCTTCGGCCGCTGCGCCCGCTTGTTTTCGGGCGGCGGCACAAGGCGCTGGATGCAGACCTTGTGCGCGCCGTCCACGGTTTCGACGCGCTGCTGGTGATGACTGGTTCAACCGCCAGCGCCAACCTTTAGCCTTCGCGCTTCATGCGCGCACGCCGGGCGATTTCGGCGTCTGTCGGCTGGCCGAGGCTGTAATCGCCGGTGCGGATGGCGCCGTCGGGCGTGTAGGTCGCGGCGATGAAACCGTTCGGCGACACGCGATGGTGCGTGAGCTTCAGTTGCATGGGCTTGGCGGCGTCGTCGAAGAAGCGTTTGCCTTTGCCCAACAGCACCGGGAACGTGTAGGTGCGCACCTCATCGACCAGGCCTGCTGCGAGCAGAGCATGGACCAACACGCTGCTGCCCTGGGTGATCAGGGCCGGGCCATCCTGCTGTTTCAGCTTGAC
>JAEUMU010000001.1 GCA_016791325.1 Hyphomonadaceae bacterium | reverse complement strand
GGCGTTCTCCGCGGCGGCCTTGATTGGCGAAATCACTGTAACCAAGCCGGCCCCCACGCGCAGCGCGCCGCGCGCCGCAAGCCGCGCTGCGCCCGTATGCAGCCGTTCGCCGCTGGCGCACATCACATGCCCGCGTGCATGCTTGTGAGCGTCCATACCAGGCCAGGGGAGAGCCCCTCCCCAAACGCTGGGGCCGTTTTCGTGCAGCGTGATCGCCTGCGCGCGCACAACCTCCTCAGGCGCGCCAATGTCGGCGACCACGACGTCGCCGCACAGCGCCCGACCAGGCGAGAGAACGTGCGCGGCCTTCTTGCCCACAAACGTCACGGTCAGCCCCGCGCGGAAACACCGCGCGCCGATGGGCTTGGCCGTATCGCCATGCAAACCGCTCGGAACATCAACCGCAACAACCCGCTCAGGCGCGCTCATCAATGCATCCGCTAGTCGCGCCGCCTCGCCTTCAAGCGGCTTGGAAAGGCCCGCGCCAAACAGCGCATCCACGAACAAATCCGCCATCGGATTGTCGGCGCCGATCGTATAGACATCGCCCGTCCAAGCTTGCGCAGCGCTGGCGGCGTCGCCGCGCAACGTCTCGCGCGGCGCGAGCGTCTCCACCCACGCCGGCCAGCCCATCTCACGCAGCACGCGCGCCACAACCCAGCCATCGCCGCCATTGTTGCCAGGCCCGCACAGCACAGCTGTCGGCCGCGGCGTGAAACGCGCTGCGATCGCCTGCGCGACAGCGCGGCCGGCGTTCTCCATCAACGTCAGCGTCGCCACGCCGGCCCGCGCCGACGCGTCATCGATCGCGCGCATCTGCGCAATGGTGATGATCTCGCCCCTCATCGCACCTCGCCGTTGTTCATTTCCACTCCAAGGCCAATCAAGCGCAGCGCGCCGTCCTCAACCGCCAGCTCCGTGATCGACGCGTGGTCGGGGCGGCATACGATCGTCTCCTCGCGCCCGAGCGCGGCGCCGACAATGGCGTTGATGGCGATAAAGTGCGTGAAGATTGCAGTGTCCATGTCGATCGTTTTGGCCGCCGCCAGCACATGCGCGCGCCAGTCGTGAAGCCCCGGGCTCAGCGTGCGCCATGTGCGCCGCCCCACTCCGTCGGCCCATGGGAAATTCTCCGCCAGCCAGGCGCGGCGATCCTCGGTTCCGGCCGGCGCCTGCACTTCGCTCACCCGCGGCTCGATCCGCGCCTGCAACCCCAGCGTTTGCTCGGCCGGCGCAGCGGTTTCCCGGCAGCGGCGCATGGGAGAGCTCACCAGCAGCAGCGGCCCCGCCAAGCGGCCGGCCGCGGCCCGCGCCTGCGCTCGGCCCAACGCGGAAAGTCCCGGATCGGCAAGATCGCCGCCCCATGCCCCCTCCGGGGCGCCATGCCGGATCAAGAATAATCGGCGTTTCATCGGCCTGCATTCCCCGCTTATCCACCGGTCCGCCAGTCCCTTGGGCGCCGGCGCCGCAGAATGAGGCGCCCTGCCCGGCGCGGCCTCGCCCGTCTGCCGCCACGCTTCACGACTCGTCACCGCCCGTCCATGACGGAGCCTTCAAGATCGCGCGCAAGTGGTTGGGAGTGGTCCCCATGAAGAAGATTGAAGCCATCATCAAGCCGTTCAAGCTGGACGATGTGAAGGAAGCGCTGCAGGAAATCGGCCTGCAGGGCATGACCGTTGTGGAAGCCAAAGGGTTCGGGCGTCAGAAAGGCCACACCGAACTCTATCGCGGCGCCGAATACGTCGTGGATTTTCTGCCGAAGCTGAAGATCGAGGTGGTTGTCGCCGATGATCAGGTCGACGCCGTGCTCGAAGCGATCCAGAAAGCCGCCAAGACCGGCAAGATCGGAGACGGCAAGATTTTCGTGCTCGATGTCGCCAACGTCGTGCGCATCCGCACTGGCGAAACGGGCCAAGCGGCCGTCTAAACGATTGCAGAAGCAAAAAAAGCATAACTCGGGAGAGTGCGATGTCTGATGAAGTGCTTAAGCTCATCAAAGAAAAAGAAGTCCAATATGTTGATCTGCGCTTCAACGATCTGCGCGGGAAGATGCAGCACGTCACCTTCGACGTGAGCATGATCGATAAGGACATATTCACCGAAGGCACGATGTTCGATGGCTCCTCGATTGCTGGCTGGAAGGCCATCAACGAGTCCGACATGGTCATGCGCCCTGACCCCAAAGGCGCGCATATCGACCCCTTCTACCAGCAGACGACTCTGGCGATGTTCTGCGACATCCTCGAGCCTGGCACGCTGCAGCCTTACACACGTTGCCCGCGAGGCATCGCGAAGAAGGCGGAAGCTTACGTCAAATCATCCGGCGCCGGCGATGTCGCCTATTTCGGGCCGGAGGCTGAGTTCTTCGTGTTCGACGACGTGCGCTGGTCAACCGATCCGCACAACACGGGCTACTCGTTCGATTCAACGGAACTGCCGTTCAACTCGAACCGGCCCTACGAGGGCGGCAATAGCGGCTTCCGCCCCGGCCCGAAGGGCGGCTACTTCCCGGTCCCGCCGATCGACTCGCTGCAAGACATGCGCGGCGAGATGCTGGAGATCATGGGCCAACTCGGCCTAAAGCCGGAAAAGCATCACCACGAAGTCGCGCCCGCGCAGCACGAACTTGGCCTCAAGTTCAACACGCTGACGACCATGGCCGACAACATGAACCTGTACAAATACATCATCCATCAGGTCGCCGCGTCGTACGGCAAATCCGCCACGTTCATGCCGAAGCCCTATTTCAAGGACAACGGCTCGGGCATGCACGTCCACATGTCGATCTGGAAGGGCAGCAACAACACTTTCGCCGGTGACCGTTACGCCGATCTGAGCGATACGTGCCTTTATTACATTGGCGGCGTCATCAAGCACGCCAAGGCCATCAACGCCTTCGCGAACTCGACGACGAACTCCTACAAGCGCCTCGTGCCCGGCTATGAAGCGCCTGTGCTGCTCGCATACTCAGCGCGCAATCGCTCCGCCTCTTGCCGCATTCCGCATGGCACAGGCGCCAAGGCTAAGCGCGTCGAGGTGCGTTTCCCCGATCCGGCCGGAAATATGTATCTCACCTACGTCGCGCTGCTCATGGCTGGGCTCGACGGAATCGAGAAGAAAATCCATCCGGGCGAGCCGCTGGATAAGAACCTCTACGATCTCCCGCCGGAAGAACTCAAAGACGTGCCGACTGTCGCCGGCTCGCTCCGCGAAGCGCTCACCTCGCTCGATCGCGACCGTGACTTCCTCCTCAAGGGCGGCGTCATGACAGACGATTTGATCGACGCTTACATCGATCTGAAGAAAGAAGAGCTCGACCGCTTCGAGACCCATCCGCACCCGGTCGAATTCGACATGTATTACAAAGCTTAAACACCACTCTCCTGTGAAACGACCTTGCGGGCCGGAGCTTCTGCTTCGGCCCGTTTTGTTTCCCTTGGCGCGACTCGCTCCGCGAGCCAGACTCCGCGGATGCATCGGCGCGCCCTCCTCATTGGCTCCGCCGCCACCCTTGCTGGCTGCGTGACTAACGATCGCCCCGACAATCCCGGCGACGCGTGCGAGATTTTCCGCGATCAATCCGGCTGGTGGAGATCGGCGCGCAGCGCTGAACGCCGCTGGGGCGCGCCGCCGGCGCTGCAGCTCGCGATCATCCGCCAGGAGAGCGGCTTTCGTCACAACGCCCGTCCCGCGCGCGGGCGTGGCTTCTTATTCTTCCCCGGCGCACGCCCCTCGAGCGCGCACGGCTACGCCCAAGCTCTGAGTTCAACCTGGGCCGAGTATGAGCGTGCGCGTGGCGATAGCGGCGTTGACCGCAACGAGTTTAGCGACGCCACCGATTTTGTTTCGTGGTATTGCGCCGGCACGCAGCGCGAACTGGGCATCCCCTTTCATGACGCGCGCAGCCACTATCTCGCCTACCATGAAGGGCGCGGTGGCTATCGGCGCGGCACGTATAATGGCAACGGCACGCTGCTCGCCGCCGCGGCACGGGTGCAATCCTATTACGACACCTACGCTGGCCAGTTGCGCCGCTGCGAGGGGCGCCTCAATCGCTGGTGGTCGCCCTTCTGAGAAACGGGCCGGAGATTGCTCTCCGGCCCGCTGGTTACGCTGCATTCTGCTGCGTTTAGAAGTTCACGACGCCGCCCAGCGAGATCGCATCGCTTTCGTTGTCGCCGTCGAGCCGCGTGTAATCGGCGCGGACGCCGAGGTTCGGGGTTGCGCGCCAAGTGGCGCCAACGCCATAGCCCACGCCCTCGCTGTCGAAGCCGCCGATCGGCGTGTCGAACTCGGAGCGCTGATAGCCCACGCGCCCATGAACATCGAACGTGCTCGCCACAGGCAGGATCGCGACTGCGTAGGCGCCGATATTGTTGTCGAGCTCTACGCCGTCATCGTCCACGCCGAACGAAGCTTCGCCTTCGACCGCGAAATTCGGATTGAAGCGATAACCAAGGCGGCCCGTCACCGCGCCCATGTCGCCGGCATCGCTGTCCAGCCACGTGTAGCCGGCGCCGGCATAGGCTTGTGCGTGCGCAGCCGCCGGGACCGCACACACCGCGATCGCAGAAACAGCCGCCAACATTGCAAATTTATTCATATCATTCCTCGTGTTCGGTCCGCCCCCGTCCGCTCCTAGATGCGGTCTCAAACGGCCATTACGAGGCGAGGTTTCCTACCATGCTGCAATCTGCTGCGCGCCTTGCGGCGCCGTTGCGCCGAAGACACTTAAACTCGCGCCCCAGGCGCATTTACCCTGCGAACACCTGAATCTGGCGGCCTCTTGGCCCCGCGCACATATTGCCGCCCCCGCGCGAAGCGCCTTAAGGATCGTCCATGGCGAATGCTCAAAAGAAATCGGCGCCGCCCAAAACGGGCAAAGACGAAAACCTGTGGGACAGCGGGCTTTTTGGCGAAAGCGAGGCGCCGCCCGCAGCTGGTGGCGGCTACACCGCCAAGGACATCGAGGTTCTCGAAGGGCTTGAACCCGTTCGCAAGCGTCCCGGCATGTATATTGGCGGCGTCGACGAACGTGCGCTGCATCATCTCTTCGCCGAGGTGCTCGATAACTCGATGGACGAAGCCGTCGCCGGTTTCGCTGATCGTATCGAAGTCGAACTGGAAGCCGATGGCACTCTGCGCGTCACGGATAACGGCCGCGGCATGCCGATCGACCCGCATCCGAAATTCCCGAAAAAGTCCGCGCTAGAAGTGATCATGACAGTGCTGCACGCGGGCGGGAAATTTTCGGACAAGGTCTATCACACCTCCGGCGGGCTCCACGGCGTCGGCGTCTCGGTCGTCAACGCCCTCTCTGATCGTGTTGAAGTCGAAGTCGCGCGCGATCGGAAGCTCTACCGCCAGACCTTCTCGCGCGGCGCGCCCACATCAAAGCTTGTCGAAGCCGGCCCTGCGCACAATCGCCGCGGCACCACCGTGCGCTTCCACCCCGATGCGCAAATCTTCGGCGAGGGCGCGGCCTTCAAACCCGCGCGCCTGTTCCAGATGGCGCGCTCAAAGGCCTATCTGCAGCGCGGCGTGCAGATCCGCTGGAAGTGCGCGCCCGAACGCATCAAGGACGATACGCCCGCCGAAGCCATTCTGCATTTTCCAAACGGCCTGGCTGATTTCCTCACCGACCTGACGAAGACAAAAAAGAGCCTCGTCAGCGAGCCGTTCTCCGGCCGCAGCGAAAAGAATGGCCCTCACGGCCGCGTCGAATGGGCCGTCACCTGGGTGAGCGATGGCTTTGGCGAGGCCGACGGTTTTCTCCGCTCCTACTGCAATACCATCTACACGCCCGATGGCGGCTTCCACGAAGCGGGCCTGCGCGCTGCGCTCTCGAAGGGGCTGAAAGCTTACGCCGAGCTGAAAAACAACAAGAAAGCTGCGCTCATCACTCAGGAAGATGTGATGAACACCGGCGCCGCCCTCGTCTCCGTTTTCATCCGTGAACCGCAGTTTGAAGGCCAGACCAAAGGCCGCCTAGTTTCCACGGAAGCCGCCAAGATCGTTGAACAGGCTGTCCGCGATCCGTTCGATCATTGGCTCGCCGCCAACGTCGCCGACGCCAACCGCCTGCTCGATTGGGCTATCCAGCAGGCCGAAGATCGCCTGCGTCGCCGCAAGGAAAAAGAGGTCTCCCGCCAATCCGCCACGCGCAAACTGCGCCTGCCGGGCAAACTCGCCGATTGTTCGCGCGCCGGCGAGGCGGATACCGAACTCTTCCTCGTCGAAGGCGATAGCGCCGGCGGCTCCGCCAAGCAGGCGCGCTCGCGCGAAACCCAAGCCATCCTACCCCTGCGCGGCAAAATTCTGAACGTCGCCTCAGCGGGCGCTGAGAAGATGAGCGGCAACCAAGAGCTCGCCGATCTCGCGCTGGCGCTGGGCGTTCAGATGGGACCAAAGTTTAAGCTGGAGGATTTGCGCTACGAGCGCGTGATCATCATGACCGACGCCGATGTCGACGGCGCCCATATCGCCTCTTTGTTGATAACGTACTTCCACAAGCAGATGCCCGCGCTCATCCGCGCCGGGCGGCTGTTCTTGGCGATGCCGCCGCTCTATCGCATCACCGCCGGCAAGGAGAGCGTTTACGCGCGCGATGACGCGCATAAGGAAGCGTTGCTGAATGGCCAGTTCAAAGGCCGCAAGGTCGAGATCAGCCGCTTCAAAGGATTGGGCGAAATGATGCCCGGCGACCTGAAGGAAACAACCATGGATCCAGCGAC
>JAEUMU010000249.1 GCA_016791325.1 Hyphomonadaceae bacterium | reverse complement strand
CGCCCGGTCCCGGCCGCGCAAAGCAATAGACGCCCGGCGCATCGGCAAACGCCTCATCCGGCCGATGCACCGAGAAGCGATGCAAACGCCCTGACAAACCACGAAAAATTGCCTCGCTCATGCTCGTCCCCTGCGCGTTCTGACTCGGTTGTTCGCTCTATGTTCTTAGAGTTAGCGGACTCCGATGTTCTTGTAAAGTTCCATTGCGTGCGCGACTCAAAATTTTGCGAGCGCAGTCCCACCTTTCGCGAGCGGGATCGGCCTGCAATCATGAGCACGATGGCCCACGATCACACCACCATGAGCCGCGGTGAGCAGCTCCAAGAAGCCGAACGCCGGTGCGAGGATGCCGGCGAAAGCCTGACACCGCTGCGCAAGCGTGTTTTCGAACTGCTGCTTGAGCAGAACGGCCCCGCCAAAGCCTATGATTTGCTGCCGCTCATCGATGCGGAAAAAAGCGCCAAGCCGCCCACCATCTATCGCGCGCTCGATTTCCTCGTGCGCATGGGGCTGGCTCACCGGATCGAAAGCATGAACGCCTTCGTCGCCTGCGAAATAGGCGCCTGCGCGCGCTCCACCATCTTTCTTATTTGCGACAACTGCGGAAAGGCCGAGGAATTTGACGCGGGCCACGCTCTGGTCGATCTAGCGGATGCGGCCAAACGTGATGGCTTCGCCATCCGCCGGACGATGATCGAAGCCTCAGGCCTTTGCGCCGCCTGCCAAGTCGCCGCATGAGCGCTTATCCGCCGCCCTTGCCCGCCCCCCTGTATCAAGGCGCAGCCAACACTTGGGAATGCGATGAGGGGGGGCACCTCAACGTCCGCTTCCATGTCGAGCGCGCGATGTCGGGCCTGGCGCACTTCGCCAACATCCTCGAGATGCCGCACGCGTTCACGGCCTCGGCGGGCGCTACGCTCGTGCCGCTTGAAGCGCACATCCGCTTCCTCAAGGAAGCGCGGCCAGGCGCGCCTTTATCCATGCACGGCGCCGTGACCTCCTTCAGCGAAAGCGAAGCGCACTTGTGCCTGGATATGCGCCATGGCGATGGCGCGCCTTCGTCGAGCTTCAACCTTCGCGTGGCGCATGCCGATACGCGCGGCTTTCGCCCCTTCCCCTGGTCGGCCCGCTCGCGTGCGGCCGCCGACGCGCTGATGCGACCGCTGCCCGATCACGCCAAGACGCGCTCGATCGACCTCGGTAAGCCGCCCCGGGCCGACATCAGCCGCGCCGCGGCCGAGGCCGCCGGCGCCATTCGCATCGGCGGCGCCTTTGTCACGCCAGAACAGTGCGACGCGTTCGGGCGATTCCGCGGCGAACATTTCGTCGGCCGCATCTCGGATTCAGTCACCAACCTGCTCACGCTTTGGCGCCAGGAAATCGCCGCACGGGCGCGCGATGGCGGCGCCGCGGCCGGCGCGGTGGTGGAAGCGCGTATTGTATTTCGCCGTTGGCCGCGCGCGGGCAATCTAATCGAGATTCATTCCGGCATTGTCGAGGTCGGCGAAAAAACGCTGCGCCTCGTCCACTGGCTGACGGACCCGGAAAGCGGCCAAGCCTGGGCCAGCATGGAAGCTGTCGCGCTGACGTTCGACACCGTCACGCGCAAAGCGCTAGCCCCTTCACCGGAAGCCCGCGCTGCGATGCAGGAAAAGCTGGCGACGCTCAGCGTATAAGGCGCCGCCTAGCCGGGTTTGCGGAACCGCATCATGAATTGATCGGTGCGCCCACGTATGGCGGGATCGAACACGTTGATCGTGCGCGCATCATCGGGGTTACGCAGCGCCTCGGATTCGCCATCAAATACGAACCCGGCCGCCTCCACTTCGCGCCGCACGCGTGCTTGATCGATGCGATGCAACGCCGTCTGCGCGTCGGTCTCCAACGGCGCGCCAGCCAAAGCCGCATGGTCGATGATGACGTAATGGCCGCCCGGCCGCAGCGCGGCAAAAGCCGTGCGGTTCATTTCCGCAGCGCTGCCCAACCCATACTCGGTGAGGTACATGTCGTGATAGTTTTGAGCCGTGAACACGACGTCTAGGGCCTCCGGATAGGCCAGCGCGTCATACGCGGTGCGGCTCACAACGGCGTTGGAATATTCAGCAGCCACGGCCAGAATTGGCGTTTCATACGCATTCGCCAGACCTTCGGGCCGGATGGTTGGATAAACGCGTCCCTCCGGTCCCACAGCGACCGCGATCAGCCGGGTAAAGTAGCCCCCGCCGGGCAACAGATCCGCCACGCGGGCGCCGGGGACAATGCGGGCGAACGCCAGCGTCTCCGCGGGATGGCGGTGGACGTCGCGCGCGCGATCGGCTTCGGGGCGGCGAGTGTCGGCGATGGCTGCGAGAATTGCCGGCGCATCGGAACGCAGTTGAATCGGCGCGATCGGCGCAGTCACCGCAGCCTGGTGACTGCAGCCGCCAAGCGCCAACACAGCCGCCACAGCAAACACAATCCGGGATGACAACATCGGCGAGCACCTCCGCATCCGCCCTAGCGCGCCCACTCGGCTCACGCATCCCGCGCGCGACGAACAGCGCCACACGCTCGCTTAACGGCCCCGGCGGGCGGATGTAGGGGGCGGCATGAGCTCCAATTGCTCGGGCGCGGCAAGCGGCCTGGTGGCGACCTCCAAGGGTTGCGCCGTGGCGACATCGACGCCGGTATCGCCAGCGCCGAGTTCCTTGAACTTGCGCGCCTGCGGCAGCACGCGGCTTTCCAGCGAACCCACGAGTTCATTATAGCTCTTGGCCGATCTTTCGATGGAATCGCCCACTTTTACGATTTTGTCCGCCAGCAGCGCCATGCGTCGGTAAAGCTCGCGGCCCAGTTCGGCGATGTCCTGGGCGTTCTTGGCGCTTTGTTCTTGGCGCCAGCCGTAAGCTACCGATTTTGCCAGCGCCACCATCGTCGTCGGCGTCGTGATGATGACCTTTGACGCGAACGCATCATCGAACAGATTGGGGTCGCGCTCCGCTGCGGCGGCGAGGAAATTCTCCCCAGGCACAAAAAGCACGACGAAATCAGCCGTCGCCGGCACATGGCGCTGATACTCCTTCGACGCCAAATTGCGCACGTGCCCCTTCAATTCCGCCACGTGCTTTTTCAGGAACGTCTCGCGCGCGACATCATCGGTAGCCTCCATCGCGTCGAGATAACCAGAAAGCGCCACTTTAGAATCCACCACGATGCATCGCCCGCCAGGCAGGTTGATCACCACATCGGGGCGCAGGCGCGCGCCTTCGCCATCGCTGGTAGTGACCTGCTCGGTAAAATCGACATGCGCCGCAAGACCCGAGAGTTCGAGCACATTGCGCAGCGTCTGCTCACCCCAGCGCCCGCGCATCTTGGGCGAAGCGCGCAAGGCCGTGAGTAGGTTCTGCGTGGTCTTGTTGGTGGAACCCACCGCATCGATCATCTGGCGCACGTGGGTGGTGATTTCGGACTTGTCCTGCAGGCGCGCTTTCTCCAGCGCATCGACGCTGCTGGCGAGTTTATTGAGCGCCTCCTGAGCCGGCGCCAGCACCTCCTTCACCCCGCCCTGGGCAGCTTGCTTGTGCTTTTCAAACGTCTCATTGGCGAGCGCGAGAAAGCTCTGCTGGGAAGCGGCCAGCGCTTGCTGCGCCAGCACCAGAAAGCGCTGCTCCTCGGATTCAGAACGGCCTGTCGCGACGCCCTTTTCGGAGGCTAGTTCAGCCGAGAGGCGAGCATTTTCCTGACGTAGCGTGGCCACTTCGGCCAAAGCGCGATCACGCTCGGCGCGAACCGGCTCCACCCCGGCGGCCCGGTAGGCAAACCAGAGGGCCGCGCCCAGCGCCCCAAGGGCGAGCACAAACAACAGCGATTCGGTCATGTCACCAGCCTAGCAAACCGGCGCCGACCCTCCCATGCCGCTCCGGCATAGGGTGTTCTGGCGCATGGCGGAATAGCCGGGTGCAGCTTAGATTGTTGTTTCAATGAATCCGTTCGATATCCTTATCCCGGTCGCCCTAGGCGCGGTTTTCCTGGCCTTGTGCTTTGGCATCTACGCCATGTTTCGCGGGGGCGATTTCGGGCGCTCCTGGTCCAACAAGGCCATGCGCATGCGGGTGGTGCTCCAATTCGTGGCCATCCTGGTTTTGGTCGGCGCCATGCTATGGAGCAGGACGCACAGCTGAGGGCTGGCGTGGAGGCTGCATGGTCAAGCTGGATAAGATCGTCACCAAGGCCGGAGATACAGGCCGCACGCGGCTCGCCACTGGCGAAGAGGTGCCGAAAGCGAGCGCGCGGGTCGACGCTTACGGCACGGTTGATGAGCTGAACTGCGTTGTGGGCGTGGCGCGTCTGCACACAAAAGATGACGCTCGGCTCGATCCAATCCTGGCGCGTGTTCAAAATGACTTGTTCGACCTTGGCGCCGACCTCTCTACGCCGCAGACGGCGAGTTTCGAAGCCCTGCGCATAACGGACCCCCAGGTCGACCGCCTTGAGGCGGAGTTGAACGTCCTTCACGCGGCACAGGCGCCACTCACCTCGTTCGTCTTGCCGGGCGGAAGCGCTGCAGCCGCGCATCTGCATCTGGCGCGCGCTACGGCGCGGCGGGCTGAACGCGCCATCGCTCGACTCATGAGTGAAGACACCACGATCAACCCCGCCTGCATCAGATACGCCAATCGCCTCTCGGATTTGTTGTTCGTAATGGCTCGCACGGCCAATAAGGACGGCGCGACTGACGTACTCTGGAAACCTGGCGCCAACCGCTGAATCAAAAAGCAGCCCGCGGCAAAACCGCGGGCTGCTTTCATTTACAACACAGCACGCTTAGTGCTTGTCAGCGCGCTTGGCGGCGTCTTTCACATCGCCAATGAACTCGCGCGCTTCGCCTTTGGCCTTGTCGATCTTGCCTTCGGCTTCCAGTTTGGTGTTGCCGGTGGCTTTGCCGACGCCTTCCTTGATCGCGCCCGACGCTTTATCGGCCGCGCTCTTCACGTGTTCTTTGTCCATGAGTCATTCTTCCTTGGAATGCTGGGAGAACGCGGGAACAGCGGGAAGAGTTCCGATCCGCCCTCAGCCGGCAATGTATTGAGCGCCGTTCACCGTCATCGTCGCCCCGGTAATGAAACCGGCTTGATCCGAAGCTAGAAACGCCACCATCGCTGCGATTTCTTCAGCTTTTCCGAGACGGCCAACAGGAATGGTGGAGATGATCTTTTTCAGCACATCCTCCGGCACGGCGGCGACCATATCGGTGTCGACGTAGCCCGGCGCCACAACATTGACGGTGACGCCTTTGCTGGCGCTCTCCTGCGCGAGCGCCTTCGTAAAGCCGATTATACCAGCCTTCGCAGCCGAATAGTTGACCTGCCCAACTTGGCCCTTTTGCCCGTTGATCGAGCTGATGTTGATGATGCGGCCAAAGCCGCGCTCGCGCATCCCTTCGATCACGGGGCGCGTCATGTAGAACATCGATGAAAGATCGACGCGGATGACATCGTCCCACTTCTCCGCGCTCATTTTGTGAAACAGGCCGTCACGGGTTATGCCGGCGTTATTGACCAGCACATCGACGGGCCCAAGTTCGCTTTGCACCTTGGCGATGCCTTCCGCACACTCAGCGGCGTTGCCGACGTCCCACTTGTAAACGGAGATGCCGAGCTCCTTGGCAGTCGCCTCGGCCGCCTCCGCGTTGCCGCCATAATTGGCGGCGACCTTATAGCCATCAGCCTTGAGGCGCGCCGAAATGGCCTTGCCAATGCCGCGAGTGCCGCCAGTGACCAATGCTACACGCGCCATTTCATGCCTCCCGAGATCGTCTATTTGCGAAACGTTGCGAGGACACTTGCAAGACTCCGCGGGCGAGGCAACGGGGGCCGCGGGAAAATCAACCGCGGCAGGGCCTTTCGCGGACGTCACCCTGGCGCATTAGGCCCAGGGCGTGTTCAGTGCATCCATGAGTGATCTCTCCGCCGCCCGCATCGACACAGTCCGCCGCCATATGGCGCTTGAAGTCACCCATGATTGGGACGGCGTAATCGCCACCTTCGCGCACCCCCGCTACGAAATGTACGGCGCCGGCCAGGTGTTCGACGGTGAAGCGGCTGTGCGCAGTTATTTCACCGCTTCCCGAACGCCCTTCCCCGACCAGGGCAACGAGATCATCGCCATTGCCCATAGCGGCGACACCGTGCTGGTGGAGTTTTGGCTGACCGGCACGCATACTGGCCCGCTGTCGATAGGTGGGCGCTCCATCGACCCTACAGGCAAGAGCTTCCGCGTGCGTATGGCGGCCGGTTTCGAGTTCGCCCCAGGCAGCGATAAAATCATCTGCGAGCGACCGTATTTCGATCAGGGCGCAGTGTTGCGGGCGCTAGGGTTCGGTTAATCGCGCTCAAACAACGGGCCTGAGCGCACCGCCAGCATGAGGGCAACGCCGATGGCGGGCCACTGCACCCACCAAGCACCGCCCGTCATCCAGTCAATCGCGAACAGCACCGCCAGGATCAGCGCCCAACGCTGCGCGGTGGCGACGAAGCGCCCGCGCTTGTCGCTTGAGTTTCGGCGCTGCTTCGGGCCGGCCTTCACGGCCTTCGCATCGCCGCCGCCTCCACCGCCCACGCTATAGACCGCCACACTCTCCGCGAAATTCTTCGGCTGGCGCTCGCCCAGATACTGAAAGCCGACGGCGAGCTTTTTCTGCACCTGGTCGTAAACTTGCTGCGAGATAAGGATGCCGCCCGGCTCGGCCATGCTCTGCAGGCGCGCGGCAAGATTGACGCCCTCGCCGAGCAGATCGTCGCCGTCGACCATCACATCTCCGAGGTGCACGCCGATGCGGAAGCGCAGCCCGCTCTGGCTTTCGGCGCCAAGCTCCCGCTGGACCTCGATCGCGCACTGCACCGCTTCAACAACGGAGGGAAACTCCGCAATCAGGCCGTCGCCGGCGGTATTGGCGATGCGCCCGTGATGACGGGCGATGAACTGCTGGAATACGCCGCGCGCCGCGCGCAACGCCTCCAGCGTGCGCACCTCATCGGCCTCCATCTCTCGGCTATAGCTTTCGGCGTCAGCCGCGAGGATGGTGGTGAGCTTGCGTTGGACCTGCGCCATGTTGGCCTGGATTTAGCGCGCGCAGGCGCGACTCGCTAGGATTTGTCGTGTCGCAGGATCTTCTCCAGCGCCTTGCCCCGCGCCAATTCGTCGATCAGCTTATCGAGGTAGCGGATTTCGCGCATCAGCGGCTCTTCCACGGCCTCCACGCGCACGCCGCAGACGACGCCCGTGATCAGCGCGCGCGACGGATTGAGCTTGGGGGCTTGGGCGAAAA
>JAEUMU010000248.1 GCA_016791325.1 Hyphomonadaceae bacterium | reverse complement strand
GGCCAAGTATGAGCCTTATCCCAGGCGCGACGGTGTTCGCGCGGCGCTTTCTCAGCCACGAAGCGGCGCAGCTGATCACGCAGGGCGGCGACGTGATCCGGCTCAGGCAGGGTGTTGGCGATCATCATTCGCCCGTAAGGTTGGGTTTGCGCTTTTCGAGAAAGGCGGCGACGGCCTCTTTGCGATCCGCGGTCATGTTGGAAAGCAATTCATAGCCCATCGCTGCCTCATTGATCTGCGCAGCGAGAACCCTGAGCGGAATGTTGGCGATGGTCTTGGTCCAGCGCACGGCCCAGCGCGGGTTGCCCAGAATTTTGCCGGCGACCTCTGCGACCTTTGCGTCGAGCTGCTCCGGCGCGACCACGTGATTGATGAGGCCAAGTGCGAGCGCCTCCTGGGCCGAGAGAAGGTCGCCTGTCATCAGCAGCTCCTTGGCGCGGGCGAAGCCGATCAGCTGCGGCCATATGACGGCGCCGCCGTCGCCGGCGACCAACCCCACTTTCACGTGCGGGTCGCCGATAATGGCCCTTTCCGAGGCGATGATCACGTCGCACAGCAACGCCAAAGTCGCGCCGAGCCCGGCGGCGGCGCCATTGAGTCGGCAGAGAATGGGTTTCTCCAAATCGAGCAAGGACGTGATGATGCGTTTGGCTTCCGGGCCGATGGCGCGGAAGGTAGCGGGATCTTCGATCTGCGTTTTGAACCAGGATGTATCGCCGCCGGCGCAGAAGGCGCGCCCGGCGCCGGTGAGGATAATGAGATCGCTCTCGGTATCGTCCTGGGCGTCAAGGAATACGCGCGCGAGATCGTGATGCATGGCGGCGTCAACAGCGTTGACCGGGTTGGCGCCAGTAAGCGTCACGGTGGCGATGCGGCCATTGCGCGTGACGCTGATGCGTTCGTAGGATTTGAAGCTCACGGCTCAGCCCCGACCTGGATGATGCGCCGCCCGAAGGCCGCGCCAGTGAAAAGGCCAATGAAGGCATCGGGCATGGCTTCTAGGCCAGTGAAGCGCTCTTCGCGCACTTTGACCGCGCCGGATTCGATCAGAGCGCCAAGCTCCTCCTGTGCGGCGGAGAAGCCGTGCAAATCGTCAAACACGACGAGCCCCTCCATGCGTAAGCGGCTGGCGATGAAATACGCTGTGTTGGTGAGGCCCGGGCGCTGGCCGGGAGGCGTGTTGTAATCGGCCACCTGGCCGGAGACGACGATGCGCCCGCCAGGCCGCAGCAGCGGGATCACGCCATCAATCATGGCGTTGCCGACATTATCGAACAACACATCGTAGCCTTCCGGGGATGCGGCCAGAAGCGCGGCGGTGAGATTCGGGTCCGCCTTGTAATCGACCGCGGCATCGAAACCAGCCTGCGCCACCCAGGCGCATTTTTCGGCGCCGCCGGCGACACCGACGACGCGAGCAGCACCCATCGCCTTCGCGATCTGCCCCGCAGTCGCGCCCACGGGCCCGGCGGCGGATGTGACAAGCACGCGTTCGCCGGCCTTCAACTGCGCAACACGCTTGAGGCCAAACCAGGCTGTCATTCCCGGCACGCCCAGCACGCCGATCCAGTACGAAAGCGGCAGGCGGCGGTGCGGGATTTTTTGCATGTAGCCGCGGCCGGGGAACACGACGTGCTCGGCCCAGCCGCCGCCGAGCGCGACCAGATCGCCCACGGCAAAGCGCGGGTTGGCGCTTTCGAGCACCTCACCGACGCAGAAACCATCAATCGTTTCACCCACCTTCAGCGGCGGCGCATAACTGGCGCCGGCGGAAAGCCGCGAGCGCGTGCCGGGATCAGCCGAGCAATAGAGGGTGCGGGTAAGCACCTGATTATCGCTAAGCGTGGGCAGCGCGACTTGCTCGATACGAAACGTCTCACGCGTGGGCACGCCTGTTGGGGGCGCCGCAAGGACAACACGCCGTGACGTTCGCTGCATTCGGACCGTTCCCTCTGGCGCCGCTTGAATGCGCTGGCGTCTTGGAGGCAAGCTGGACGCTGGCGCATGCAAACGCAACAGGGGCCGCCCATGATCATTGTCGAAGGCTGGATCCGCTTGGCGCCGGGCGGCGTTGAGGCGCTCCAGGAGGCGTTGCGGGCGGCGCTGGAAACGACGCGGCAAGAAGCAGGATGCATCTCCTACGCCTGCGCCCGCGACGTGCTGGCGCCGGATATGCTGCGCGTGAGCGAAATCTGGGCGGATGAAGCGGCGATGGCGGCGCATGCGCGTGCGCCGCACACGGCAGCGTTCATGAAGGCGCTGCGCAACGCGAAGGTGGAAGGCATAAGCCTTAAAGCTTACGCTGCGGAATATCAGAGCACGATTCTGGAAAGCTAGCGTTCGGCCACGCCGGCTTGGCGCAAGCGCCAGATCAGATGATCGATCCGGTCCTGACCGAAGAACGGCTCGTCGTTGAACACAAACAGCGGCACGCCCCAGTGGCCGGCGTTTTTTTGCGACGCCTCGTTGGTGGCGATTTCAGCGTCGATGCCAGCTTCATCTTCGGCCGCCATGCGCTCGGCGGCGTCGGCGTCGAGCCCTGCGGCCGTCAACGCGCGGGCGAGATGTTCGCCCTCATGCCAATTATCCACCTCGCCCGACCAGATGGCGTGCGATGCGGCGCGGGCGAAAGCAAGACCTTGGCCCATGCGCTCGGCCACCACGCCGAGGCGGCTGACGCGATAGATGTAAGGCTGCTCGGCGGCGACCTCTCCAGCGGCCACATCCATGATGATGGGATCGGGCCGCGGCCAGCGATATGGCAGCCCATGCATCTGCGCGATGCGAAACGTATCGCGCAGCAGGTAAGGCGGCCAAAGCGGATTGACCTGCTTGAAGAAGCCCGGAATGCGAATGGCTATCGGCAACACCACGCGCAGGCGGGGCGCAACATCGAAACGACGCACGAGATCAACGATCTGCGGCGCGGCCAGATACGAATACGGGCTGCGAAACGAAAAGTAGATGTCGAAACTGGCGCTCATGCCCCATTCCCCGGTAATGGATGGGAAGCAATGACGACGGTGCGATCAAGCCCGGCGTCACGGTCCTTCAACACGGCGCGATAATCGGGCGCGTGCTCCATGCTGAGAATCCCCTCCGGGCGATTGTAGCGCATGGCGGCGATATCATGCCATTGACCGGTGCAAGGCCCGGCCTGCGCGGGACGCACGATCTGGGCGACGCGGCCGTAAAACAAAAGCCGCCCGCCCGTGCGATAGACGGTGCGCATCGCCACGCGCCCGTAGCGCATATAAGCGGCGCGCCCACTTGCGGCGCGGCCATCGGGATAAGCAGCTGCGCCGCGATACGCGAGAAAGTTCACCATCGCCGGCGCGTAGTCAGCCGGCTTGGCCATGAGCGTGGCGATGGCGCCGGCGCTTGGCATGGCGTCGGCGCGGTAGCCCAGCGCTTGCGCATCGACCATCACAGCGCCATGCGGCCGCGAAAGCACCCCAAGCGCCACGAGCATCCGCACAAGGCCCAGCGCGAGCACAGGCGGGCGCATGAGATCGAGCCGCGCAACGAACGCATCCTGCGCGCCCTCAGCGCGCAGCGGCGCCTGCCCTGCCTCGCCGCCGCTGAGAATGTAGAAGTGCGACCAGTAGGACTCTTGCGCGCCGACGAAGGCGAAATCCGCCGCCGAAGCCCAGTTGATGCGCACTCCCGGGGCCAAATCAAACGCGGGCTCACGCATGCGCAGCGCGACGAACCAATGCGGCCCGCGCCGCGCGATGGCAAACACCGGCTCACGGGCGCCGACAAGCCACACCACCACGCCCAGCAGCGCCAACGCAGCCAGAAGCCAGAACATCAGTTCGACCAATACACGTATTCCTGATCTTCGCGCCAAGGCGTGTTCAAAGGCACATCGATCCGCACCGGCCCTTCGATCAAAGCGGGCCAGAGCGGAGGCGGCAGATTGGCGTTCTGGGCCTCGATCATGGCGCGCATGGCGGCGACGCGCTCGGGATGCTGGGCGGAGAGATCGCGCTGCTCGGTGGGGTCTTCGCGCAGATTGAACAGCCAAACGCGATCCGGCGTGCCGGAGACTTGCAGCTTCCAATCACCGTCGCGCACGACGCGATAGGGCCCCGAGCGCCAGAACAGAACCTGATGCGGCGCGCCTTGTGATTCACCGCGCAGGAACGGCAGCAGGTTCACGCCATCGCTCTGCGGCTGCGCGGGCGCGCCGCCGGCGGCCGCGGCGGTGGCAAAGATGTCCATGTGCGTGGCTGGCCCGGCAATGCGCGCGCCCGCCGGCAAGCGGCTCGGCCAGCGCACGAAAAACGGCGTCCGGATGCCGCCTTCGAAGAAGGTGGATTTCCAGCCGCGGAAAGGCGCATTGATACCGCCCATGCCGACATACCAGGCGCCGCCATTATCGCTGGTGAAAATGACGATGGTGTTGTCGTCCAGGCCGTTCTCGCGCAGGGCTTGCATCACTCGCCCCACGCCACGATCGAGCGCGCGGATCATGGCGCCGTAAACGCGCGTGGTGTGATCGGGGATTTCGCTCAACGCGTCGTAATCTTCGCGCGCGGCTTGCAGCGGCGTGTGCGGGGCGTTGAACGAGAGATAGAGGAAGAAGGGCCGGTTGCGGTTGGCGGCGATGGCTTCGGCGGCTTCCTCGGCGAAATAATCGGTGATGTAGCCACGCGGACGGAAGCGCGCACGCTCGCCGTTGGCGCCGCTCCAATCCACAGCGTAGGGCAAATTGGCCCAAAGAAAGCGGTCGATCGGATCAAAAGCCAGTTCGGCGTTGACGACATTGGGATCGTTGCGCGGCAAATACATGCCCGCGCCCTGCATGATGCCCAGGCTCTCGTTGAAGCCTTGTGCTTCGGGCCGCATCGCAGGCACCTCGCCAAGGTGCCACTTTCCGATCAGCATGGTGTGATAGCCTTGATCGCGGAGAACCTCGGCAATGGTGATCTCGCTGGGCGGCAAGCCGAGCGTCTCACGCGGAGGCACATCCGCGACGCGCTCTTCATGGAAGATGGGCCGGTGCAGCGCGCCGGGCGTGGAATGGGAGATGTAGCGCGCGAACTCCGGCGGGGCCGAAGTGAACTCGAAGCCGAAACGGGTCGGGTAGCGGCCTGTCATGATCGCGGCGCGCGAGGGCGAGCACGTGGCGTTGGCGGCGTAGCCCTGATCGACGCTGACACCTTCGCGGCCGAGCGCATCAATGTTTGGCGTCTGCACTAGGCCGGCGACGCCGCCGCCATTGAAGGAAATATCGTTGAAACCGAGATCATCGGCGACGATGACGATAATGTTGGGCGCACGCGCGCCGGCAGACGCCTGCGCCGGCCCCGGCGCCCAGACCACATCGCGATTGGGGCCGACGGGGTTGCGAATGTTCCCGACAACCCCCGGCATGTAATACCAATATTGCTGGAACAGCAGCACCCCGCCCAGCACGAGCGCTGCAAGCACGCCAAGAACGATCAGCCAACGTTTCATGGGTTGCTCCTTCAGAAGCGCAAATGATGTGAGCGGCGCACGCCGCCCGCGCGGGGCAGTGAAATCACATCGCCGTCGCGCATGGCCCAGACCGGACCGGGAAAGCTGCGCTTGGCTTCATCGACAAAGACGCGGGCAAGACCGCGAATGGGCGTTTGCGGGAGGAAGTGCGTAAGCGCGAGCGCGCCGACGCCCGCCTCCTGCGCCACAGCGCCGGCGTCGGCGGGACTGGTGTGATAATCGAGGATGTCGTTGAAGATTGCGCCGACATTCTCACGCCCCGCACCGATGGCGGCGTCATGTATGATGCGATCGAGGCGCGGAGAAATGACCTCATGCACCAACAAATCCGCACCGCGCGCGGCCGCCGTTAGAGACGGCGATCGCGAGGTGTCGCCGCTGATCACCAGAACGCGGCCGCCATACTCGACGCGATAGCCGACGGCGTCCGTCGGCGCATGATCGACGCGAAAAGCGAGTATGCGCACCCCATCGGCGTCATGCACCACGAGGGTTTCGCCATCGGCGGCAGGCACGACGAACTCGCGCGCCAGCAGCCCGGCGCCAGAGGGCGGCATAATTTCCGGGCCGTGATGGGCCGTGCGATAGCCCGCGTCGATCGCGTAGGCCTCGTTGAGGCCAGCCGCCACGCGCGCGGCGCCCACCGGGCCAACAACATTAAGCGGCGCCGTGGCCGAAGCGGTGGCCCAGTGCTGCAACGCGAGCGGGGCGAGACCATCGAAATGATCAGAGTGCAAGTGCGTGAGAAATACCGCTTCGATGTCGCCCTGCGACACGCCCATGAGCGCCAGCGTTTCAGAAGCGCCCTCGCCCGCATCAAACACGAAAACATGCTGCCCTGCGATGACAGCAAGGCATGGGCCCGCGCGCGCGCGATCAGGCAGCGGCGAGCCCGTGCCGCAGAAAAGCGCGTGCAAGCCATCAGGCAGCTCGGTTTTCAGCGAGGCCTCGATGCCCTGGCGGGCAGCACGTTCGACCAGGCGCACGGCCAGTTCGCCGCGCCACAGATAGGCCGAGGCGCCTGCGACGACGATTAGCAGCGCCAACAGCCCCATGAGCCATTTCATCGCCAGCCCTCCCCAGGTGCGCCTTGTCCGCGGCGCTTGACGCGGCCTGCAAACAATAGGCACTATGAGTGCCACTATATTCAAACTGCGGCAAGGTCAATCAGGGAGAGGGCGCCGATGAAAGTGTTGAGAACGCCGGAGGAGCGCTTTGCCGGGTTACCGGATTTCCCCTACACGCCTCGATATACGGAGATTGCCGACGCGGCTTCCGGCGTTCGGCTGCGGATCGCCCACGTCGATGAAGGCCCGCGTGACGCAGGCCCCGTGCTGCTGATGCACGGCGAGCCGACCTGGAGTTTCCTCTATCGCAAGATCATCGCCCGGCTCACCGCGTTGGGACATCGCGCCGTCGCGCCTGATCTGATCGGCTTTGGCCGCTCCGACAAGCCGGCGGCGCGGGATGATTATACATATGAGCGCCATGTCGGGTGGATGAGCGATTGGCTGCGCGCCAACGATCTCAGCGGCATTACGCTGTTCTGCCAGGACTGGGGCGGGCTGATCGGGCTGCGTCTGGTCGCGGCGATGCCGGAACGGTTTGCCCGCGTCGTCGTCGCCAATACCGGCCTGCCGATTGGTAAGGGATTCTCGCCCGCATTTGAAGCGTGGCTGCAATTTAGCCAAAGCGTGCCGGAATTTCCCACTGGCGGCATCGTCAAGGGCGGATGCGTGCGCGACTTAACCGACGCCGAGCGCGCGGCCTATGATGCGCCGTATCCGGATGAGAGCTACAAAGCCGGCGCGCGGCAGTTTCCGGCTTTGGTGCCGATCAAGCCGGACATGGCTTCCGTGCGAGAAAATCTCGAAGCGTGGAAAGTGTTGGAGCAGTTCAACAAACCGTTCCTCACCGCCTTCAGCGATCAGGATGCGATCACGCGCGGCGGCGAGGCTGTGTTCCAACAGCGTGTGCCGGGAGCGCGCGGGCAGGATCACGTCTCGATCGAAGGCGGCGGCCACTTTTTGCAGGAAGATCAGCCAGAGAAGATCGCCGACGTACTGCACGCGTTCATCAAGCGCACCCCTTGATGGCGGATACGCTGCCAATCGACGGGCGCCGCCAGCGTGCGGACGCCAACCGGCGACGCATTGCCTTGGCGATGCTCGATCTGGTGCGCGAGGGTGTCGTCGCCCCGAGCGCCGATCAGGTGGCGGAGCATGCGGGCGTGGGCCGGCGCACCGTGTTCCGCCTGTTTAGCGATATGGAGGGGCTCTATCGCGAGATGCATGCGGCGATGGTGGAGCGGCTGGCGCCGATCTTCACGGTGCCGCTGGCGGCGACGGCGTGGCGCGCGCGCGTGGATGAGATGATAGAGCGCCGCGCGCGCGTGTTCGAGGAAATGCTGCCGATCAAATCCGGCTCGGACGCGCACCGCCACCATTCGCAGTTTCTGCAAGCGGAGCATAAGAAAATCACCAAGCTGCAGCGCGATACGCTGACGGCGGTGCTGCCGGCGGCGGTGCGAAACGAAGGCGAGCGCGTGGAGGCGCTGGATCTGACGTTCAGCTTTGAAGCCTGGCGGCGCTTGCGGCAAGAGCAGCGCCTGACGCCTAAACAAGCCGAGAGCGTATGGCGCCTGATGGCGGAGGCGCTGCTGCGCTAGGGCGTATCGGCCACGGTGCGGAAACCGATATGAGACATTCCAAGCCCTGGATCGCCTGGCTGGCGGGAACCGGAGCGGAAGCGCGAGCAGAAATTGCGCGCGCACAGGTTTGAACCACCCTTGAGCACGCGCGCCTCGCTTTGGCCGCCACGCACGACATCCTCGATCATGGCGCCTTCAAAGCGCGTGGAGGTCCATTCCCAGACGTTGCCGATCATATCGTAGAGGCCGTTCGCGTTCGGCGCGAAGCAGGCCACAGGCGCAAGCCCCTGAAAGCCATCCGCGCCGTCATCACGAAATGGAAAAAAGCCCTGCCAGGTGTTGGCCACGGGGCGGCCTTCGGCGTCAAAAGCCTCGGCGCCGACATCGGCGGGCGCGGGTCCGGCGCCGCGCGCTGCCCATTCCCATTCCGCTTCGGTGGGCAAGCGCCGGCCAGCCCAGCGCGCATACGCCTCGGCATCTTCGTACGCGACGGCGACGACGGGATATGCGTCGCGCCCCGCGATGGACGAGCCCGCGCCTTCGGGACGGCGCCAGTTAGCGGCAGGATCGACGCGCCATTCGCCGCTGGCGCGGTTGAACACTGCCGCGCCCAGCGGCACGCCATCGGGGCCGGGCCGTTCGGCGATTGTGTGATAGTCCGTCGCCGCGACGAAGGCGGCGAACTGGCCGTTGGTGACCTCATGCGCGTCGATCGCAAAGGCGGCGACCGCGCCCTCCCCGCCGGCATGTTCTTCCGGCTCAAACCGGGCGCCGCCTCGCAACACCCGCCCCCCAGGCAGCGCCACCTGCGTTCCAATTACGACACCTTCGCAGCGCGGCGCGGCAGGCTGCGCGCACGCCGCCGGAAGGGCGACGGCGCACGCGAGCCAGAATAGGCGCGCCGCAGCCTTAACGCGGCGCCATGCGGATGGCGCCGTCAAGGCGAACGTCCTCACCGTTGAAATAGCCATTGGTGA